>CAZOYI010000248.1:0-1742 GCA_964583965.1 uncultured Caldisericota bacterium | reverse complement strand
GTGTAAGTTACCTATCCACCCTATGTTTGTGCGGGGGGAATTGTGATTTCCATTTCATACATTTCAAATATATGGAAAAACCAATATAGTCTTTGATATTTTTTGCGGCCATCTGGAAATGGGGATTCAAGAAGGGGTGGAACAGGATCATAGGAGTGTAAAACCTTGATCCCATCATAGATGATTTCGCGATGCTTAAGACCAAAACAATACAGGTACGCTGCATCATATTGCTGTAACATTTCAGGTAGAAACTCTTTGTTGCAGCTTTCGTGAGTAAATGGATCTACATATTTGGATGCATACATACCTGAGTCGCAACCCTTTGTCTCTCTGTACATAAAGCCATCGCTGTACTCAAAATATACTTTTCCGTTTTTTCGAACCATTCCCGGAGTGCAATACCATTCGTAATCGACCAGCTTTTCGTTTTCTACATTAAAATACTGAAGTAAATAAGGGCCTCTATAGGCATACGTACTAATCCAGAAATAAGATGGTTTTTCTAAGCTAACGATTGTATGGGTGCTTCCTTCTGAACAACTTCCCTGTTCCCAATAGATATCTAGCAGTTCAAAAGAGCGAGTAAAAAGAAAAACGTAAGTGTCCCATGCGCCTTTTGCTATTATTACTACATATTCATTATTGTTGGCAGTAACGGGGAAAATACTTTCCACTCTGCTTATTTTGTATTGTACATAATCAACAAATGTTAGAGAAGAGTGTTTGCACACAGAATCCATCTCTGTCAAATATTGCATTCCCTCACAAGGATTTTTTGGTGTTTGCTTAAAAGGATCCTTTCCTTCATTGATCATGGAAAGAAATGCTGCATGGTACTTGTTCTGCTTCGAAACAAATTGTCGTTCTTGGGCAGAAGAAGAATCAGGCCGAATACTTATTCTCGGAGGCAAGGTAACACATGGAAATGCTTCGGATGAATCGGTTGCATGCAAAAAAATGGCTTCGCTTTGCTCAAAAGTCTCCAGAAAGGAGAAGCTAGGAAAGTATGCAGCAGGCTTGTGAGAAAATATCACAGGCTGCAAGAGCTCATTTGACTCTACAAATATATAGGGATCGAGTCGGTCTTGCTGATAATCAATCCTCCGCTGGTAAATAACATTCGCAAACGTATATCGCAAATAGACTTCTTGGTTTTTTGCAATCAGCTCCGGATCACCTACTTTGGTCAAGCTTCCTACCAAGAAAAATTCGATCTTGCTTCGGGGCACATGATAATCCCACACATACGCCATAGTAGGGTTATCATGATAATCGTAGTCATGCCCCACAACCACCACTTCATCTAAACCATCATGATCAATGTCAATGACCATGGATTGCCAAAATGGATATCCCTTATTCTCGAGAAAATTAATTTCTTCCCAAATGGAAGGAAGATACTGGTCATTTTCTTTTCGAATGATACCAATGGTGGAACGTTCTTCACCTCCTACCAAAAACAATGTATCCTCTTGGTATTGAGACGTAAAATGCCCCTTTAACACTTGGTTGATATTGAAATAATCGAGTTTCTTGAAAGCTTCGGGAAGTGCATTCAAATCGTTAATGTAATTCAACCGTTCAGCATCGTCAAACAGTTTGTTCAGAAATTCCTTTTCGTCAATTTCTTCAATTTGAAAGGAACCCATTGCACATTTATAGTAACTTTGATACTGATCAAAATAAAGATGCACATCGCGAATGAAATATTGTCTGTGAAACCCTTTGTTGATACGCGT
>CAZOYI010000247.1:0-1922 GCA_964583965.1 uncultured Caldisericota bacterium | reverse complement strand
AGATTTTTCCCAAAGTACTTTTCCTGTTTTCATATCCAAACCTGTAAAAGTATGCAAATCTTCACCTTTCTCTGTGCTGAAACCAGATGAATCTACTAAAAGAATATTTCCTGCTGGATGTATTTTCATTTGCAAAGGAGCATAATGATTCGATTGCCAGTTTGTATCGGATTGCCAAATGATATCTCCAGTTGTTGCATCAAGACATACCAGGTAGCAAGATTGTTCTTTACATGTGCTATCTTCTTCCCAAACGGACGAAATCAAACAAGCCTGGTTATGATACTCAGTGTACTGGATACCATAGCTTCCCCTTCTGTTTGTTTGATTATGAACCCACTCAGAGTTGGTGATGTGCTGCTTCCAAGTCTCTACAATCGAATGATCTTCTTTGATTCTAAAAGCTTGCATATACAACCCGTTTTCATCTACTCCTTCAATCCACAATTTATAGTTTTGAAATACTGCGTTGAAACAAACTGTGTCTATTTTGGAATTTCGAAAAGCTGATTGTTCTTTCCCTATCCTTTCTTTCAAGATTACGCTGCCTGTGACTGGGTCTACTACAATATGCCACATTTCTTCTGATGATTCTTGAGAAGCCGTAATGATGTGGCATACCCCCTTCCATTCCCATACAGACATAATATATACAAGGTCTTTTTCTGAATGTGGATACTGCCAGCGTCCCTGTAAATCTTTATCAATAGCATTGATATAATAGTCACTCCCCGCTCCATGACTTAACCAGTACATATTTTTCTCACAAAAAGCAATAGGAGATAGCAGCGCAACAAAAGAATTCGATTTCTCTGTTTTCATTTCCAGATTCAGCAAAGTAAGCACTTGTGTGAGTTTATCTTGTGTTTGTATTGAAAGGATCGTATTCCAGGCAACAGCGATATCAAGGTATTCTTTACCAATTCCAACCCATGAAGGATTATATGTTGTTTCGAATGTATCAGTGGGGACATCAGTTCGAAAAATGACTCCTTGATTTGTTACAGTGTACAACGTAGTACCATTGAGTATTGATTGATTCATGATCTTGGTATCGATAGGATTGCCCTGCACTATTTGATTGGTTTCTTTTGTAATATCCAAAATGGGAATTACTGTCAAAGTGTCTTCTGTTTCATCGACCTCATCGGTATCAATCGTTTGGACAGCTTCTTTGGTGTTCTTTATATTTGGTGTAGTTGCGGAAGATGGATCTCCGTTTAATTCTTTACAGGAGATTGAACACACCACAACAAAAATAAGCAAGCACCGAATGAATAATGTTTTCATAAGGGCTTGTTCAGATTTTTTATTCAAAATCAGACATCTCCTTCCATCATGATATTGTTTTACAATCATATTTGTACAATAAATTTTCCATTTGTCAGCTATTCGTTTGGACTGTTACCTAAAAGTTGATACTTTTTGGAAATATCCTCTATCTTGGACTTTCCGGCTTATCCACTATACTTAATGGTACGTATTTATGTACATTGGAGGTAAAGCTTGCCTGTTATTAATTCTACTAAAGCAAGAACTCATTTTCTTAAGTTGATTGAAGAAGTGAACATAACACATAATCCGGTTTTCATTACTGGGAAAAAAGGAAATGCTGTGCTCATTAGCGAAGAGGATTTTAACGCAATGGAAGAGACACTCTTTCTGTGTAGCATTCCTTCAATGCAGGACAAACTTCTTGCAGGAATGATCACTCCTTTAGAAGAGTGCGAAGAATGGATTGATGGAGAAGAGTAATGTATACATGGTTTACGAAAAAGAACACACCGTAAAAGTAATCAGCTTGTGGAATCATTACTGATTTTTTCGTTGGTTTTTTTGAGGCGGAATAGGAGGGCTGTACCTAATAGAAGGACGATGGCGATGATGATGACGTTGAAAATTTGTTGTTGGCTTTTTGTACG
>CAZOYI010000246.1:0-1910 GCA_964583965.1 uncultured Caldisericota bacterium | reverse complement strand
GGCCTGGAGATGAGGGACCGTATAAAATACGTCCTGCTGGTGGTAATTTTGCAGGTTCTTACCACTATCTTGACCCATTTAAAGATAAAGACGGAACCTGGGAAGTTGCATATAATCAATTTCATAGCGATCATATGTCGCAGACAAAGACGTTTTCTGCAATCATACCTGCGGCAGATTATACTTTAACCGAAGATAGCAAGGCCCAGATGGGGATACGTGTCTATACGTACGGTGCCGCTGGGGATTGGAATTTCTCAACCTATTATATATATGAGCTGCAAAGTATAAGTACTTCTACCAAGGAATTGGATACAGAAGGCGTCGATGGAATTGAGGATATAACGGACGAGGAAATGGAAGAGTACAGAAGAGAACTAGAAAAAAGACTGCGAGAGAATCCATAAAGAGATAACGAACACAACAAATAGAATAGACATAGTTCTGAACAATAGGCGGTCACTTTGGATTTTCATCGCTTGGCAGTTTAATTGTTTATAAAGAACAGAGATTTCTGTTTATCTGGAACTGCTTTTTTGTGAGCAAGGGACAGCGGTGAAGAATGATGGAACATCATTTCACTAGATCCATCATAGGACTCCCACTTTTGATAGACTTCCCAGAAAGCTTTGACCTTATGGCTTTATCCTTTTGAATCCAAGACTTCTTTGATCTATTGTGTTTCGAATCCAGAGGAAATTGTAGTAGTTCTTGAAGGTAGAAAGGGTAGATGGAAAGTTTGTTCTCTAAAGTGCTATGCCTGATTCAGTTTTTTAAAATGAGGGCTTTCATGAAGTTGTCTGGCAAAATGATTGTCTGCGAAGGTTTCTATGAATGTGCCTAAGGCTACATACATCCAATAGCATTGTCTTTTATCCAAATCGAAAATCTCATAGTTTATGCGGAGGAGGTATTCTGCTTCTTCTTCGGAGTGAGCTTTATAGCAATTATACTCATCGGTGATAAAATCATTCTGCCGATGTACAACGGGGACAAAAAAATTACTCTCCAGCGCTTTTTGTAGAAAAGAAGCAGTCTCAGGGTGATCCTGCCCTAGAGTAATATATTTCATAAAAGCCATGGGGTACAGAAAGAGGGGATTCAGTTGATCAGCGGGGAACTGTCTGTATAGGGCTTCCGCTTGATCATACTGTTCCAAGAGGATCCATTTGCTGATGACAATGAACCGAAGACCCATGGGGTCGTCTGTATCTAGCTGAATCATATTTTGAAGATTGTGGGTGACCTCACATTTTTCTTTTTCATTTGTTACTTCGTTAAGTTGGTAGTAGTAAAAGGATGCCATTGCCCTCATGTAGGGGCGGTACCGAAAACTGTTCCATCGGTTGGGCACTGAATTGCCTGACTTGTCGTATTCTTCTGCAGCCTTTTGAGAAACAGTGTATGCTTTTAAGTGGGCCTGGTATAGTTCTTCATTTGATTCAGAGAGATATTTGGCAATCCAGAGATAGGCATCAATTGCTTCGTCTGTGTATAGAAAGGATTTGAGAATAAGATTCATGGCATCTACTTTTTCTGATTTGTAGGCTTCGTTGACAAGTTTTCGATAGATAAGGTAATCCTTTTCGTTTAAAGGTGAGTATTCCAAATTGGGTATTTCATTTTCTCTAGGTTCAGACATCAAGGAATGTGGAGTAGCATACATTATTTCACCAGGAAAATTCTGGAATGATCCAGCTCCCTCATATCCAAATCGCCAGTCTAATATTGTTTTATCTTTAATTTTCATGGTTTTAGATTACCATATATTTACTTTTTTGCAGCTATTATTGTGGTATCATTTCATAGAAGTCCCATTGTCAGTGAATTGTAATGGTGCCAAAAAAATACCACTAACAACAATGATCATACCTGAAATTAATATTTCATTGTTCAAAATGTCATCCTAT
>CAZOYI010000245.1:0-4361 GCA_964583965.1 uncultured Caldisericota bacterium | reverse complement strand
TTATCCACATCAATTAGGTTCATAAATAGATTAGGAAATTTCTGATCCAAAACACCGACACATTTTTTATTAGCTGTAAAGCGAATATCTTCTGCATTTACAACATATGCTAAATCGGTGTAGCAATCGTAACTAGCATGAAGTTTAGGAGGAATGTTATCGTTCCAAGGTGGAGTCGATTGCGGTTTGGAACCAAAAGCATGTCCAATAAGTCTCCCGAGTTCTTTTTGCCCATTGAAATATGGTTTGTTATCATGTTGCTTCCAGAATGGATCATAAAGAGAAACTTCTGGGGGAACATTGTCGTCAATTCCTCCGGTATTTCGTATAGCAACGATATGCAATCGATTGTCATACGATTCAAGAATGTATCGGTCGTCTGCAAATGCTTTTTTAAATCCTTTATACGAACCGTCGACAGAACATGACCCTCGGTATGGAGTAAGTTCAAAAGAGGTCATTTGATGGTCGCCATCAAGAACTCTAAAGTCTTCATCAATGAAGACGTTTTCTCCTGTTACGACGTCTTTGACAAAGACATATACCTCTTCTTGTGGTATATATACATTGCCTTCCCATCGACCTGGTCTTGGAGGAGGTTCAACGGTTATTTTTAAACTAGTGGTTTGCTCTACTTTTAGGTCTTCAGATACATGGACTTCCATGCCAAGGTTGTCAGAAGGGAAAACTTCCCAATCAATGAATCGTGAATCACCATTTTTACCCATTGTAAAGCCATGAACTATATTTTCATTCCACCAATAGTGAATTTTATCCCCTATTTTGGATCCACATAAGTAGACGTTATCTTCAACATGAACATCGGTTAAACGGGTATTTCCTTTTTTTGTTTTGATCTGAACAATCATGTCGTCGAGATAAACAGAGGGATCTGGAGCAGTGGGTTCACCTTTGCCCCATATTGCATTATTAAGATAATCGCTATTGCCATCTGGGTCAGCAATTAAAACATTGTGTTCAGTGCGATCCCATAAATGTACATTTGCATCACAAGCACCTAATCCAAGAGGGCTCTCTGGAATGATGTAATGCTCATAATCAAAATCTTCTGGTTGTACAACTGAAAACGGGGCATATGTATAGCTCCAAGTTAACCGTACATCGCCAGGTGTTAACCATGTTTTTTCAGGAACAGCAGCCATGGGGTTATAACTGTTATCCAGATCAACATACAAGGATTTGTAGTCTCTTCGCATTGCGCCCGGTCTGTTCATGTCATAGTCTTCTGCTAGCGCGAATACGTTTACTTCATAATCATAGTAAAGCAAGGTGCCCATATTGTCATAACTAGAAACAGTGGTAGGGCAGTCTGCATCATGTACAGTCAACATGGAACCATTAGGAAAACGTCCAGAGAGGTCAAAGACACGAATGTCTCCAGGGCTCGCCTTTCCATCGCCATCTGCATCGAAATACAACACGGTTTCAAAGTGACGCTCAGAACCTACACCAGTTGTAAGTCCCATAAAAAACCTTTGAGAAAATGGTAAAAATCCTTGATGTTCAGCTTCCATATCGCTAATACGATAGATTTCTTCACCTATATCGTATATTCCGTTTTTGAAAATCTTTTCATTTGGCCAATCTTGATCATAGAACATATCAAGTTTATGGAAATTGTAGAGCGTATCGCCTACATCAAGATCTCCTTCTGACACTTCTGAGCCAGCTTTGTATTCTGTCAAAATGTTGCTTCTAGTGATCATTCGATCAGTAAGTCGTATGTCACCCTCGTTAACAATCTGGTTTCCGAATCCGTCATCTGTTTTGTTTTCATTCTTGTATATTGGTTCTTGACAGCCATACATGACATTTTGAGAACCTTCATGAAACATGATATCGCTTGGGAAAGGAGTTAGTACTCTTCCTACATCTCTTGATGTAATAATAGCATTTTCTGCACCTAGATATTCTTCACATGCAATTCCTTCTTCTTGATCGTCAGAAAGGTTGTAGGGAAAGAGGTTATAACGTTCGTTTCGCGTAAGTGTTTCGTCTAAATCACAAATATCGTTTGATACACCATTGTCTTTAAATATCTCAACACCGATGTATTCCCGATATTTCAAGTTGATGTTTTGGAACGTTGTAGCAGGAACAAAAAATTCTTCTCCTGTTGGATCCAAAACAGTATTTTTTTGTACTGATTGTGCAGCACCATGGAAATCTTTATTGGGAGAACGAAGAGCTGCTGAAGTAACACTGGGCATAATACCAGACCAAACGTCTGTTTGGACAGATAAGTTGTAAGTGGGCTCATTACAACCACCGTGTAATACTTCCCCGAGTAACAACAGGTCGCCATATATTCTGGGTACACTAGTAAGGCTACCCGGATAGGCTGGTACAGGAATCATGGTTGCATTGACATATCCACGCTTCCTAAACTTTGCATTTGTTTGAGTATTTATGATGTTATTTACATTGGATAGTCTGAAGTCTCCATATGAAACAACGCCAAGTCCTGTTGTGCCTGCTTCTTTGTAAATCCATTCGCCAAACTGGTACAACGGCCATTCTAACTCCATTCCCCAAGTAGTAGCTCTTGAAGAATTAATATTTTCTGTATGCATCTCGTCGTTTGCTTTGCCGGTTCTTTCACCTGCAAACAAACCAGATTCTTCGAAGTTTGCGATAAAGCGCCAGAGTTCTATGTCAACGTCCTTATCGCCTTCTTGAACAGTGGTGTTGGCGGCATATTTGTAATAGGTCAACCCATCATCCATACGCACAGCGACGGGTGTTAAACGGAAATCGCCAACTTGTACGCTATATTCATTATTGGGGGTAGGAGGTGTAACGTTTGTGTTTACACCCTTGCGATAAATCCATTCGCCAGGATTATACGCAGACACCTTGGCGTAATAATCAACACCATCGTCAATGGGGTCGGGTTTGAGTCTGCTCCCGGAGGAGTTAATGTTGTCAGCGTGTAGCTCGTCAAACACATTTACATAGGCACTATCATCGTCATCTGCATTGGATGTATAATACCACGTATAGTCGGTATAAGGCTGGGAATGGGACTCTTCTTGATCCATCCCAAGACAATTACGAGATCGCGTTATGCCAATTGTGTCGGCAAAGTCAGATGGAAATCCCCAGTATGAAAAATCAAATAGTGGGTATCCGGTAGCACCATCCCAATCGGCTTTTTTTGATTCTCCATGTGTAGATTGATCACCAATTACAGGGAGAGGAGATCGAACGCCATCTTGGTCTTGTAAAATTGGGAAATCGGGCATATCAACCCATCCAATTTTAAAATATTTCCCTGTTCCGTTACGATCCCAAAAATAGTTTCTTGGTACGCCATTTGCATCCATTTCGCCACGATACATGGGATGATCTGGATCAAGGAAATAGGGTCCCTGGGTATCGTTGCTCCCAATTGGATCTACTAAGGCATTTTTATTGTTTCTACACGTATTGTTTTGATTTAAGTTCGCTAAAAAATTCTCTAGGTCATTTTTTTCTTTGTCGAACTGAACTTCATACGTGTCATAGAGATTGTTTGGATCTGCAAATTCATAGTAACGGCAGTCATTAAAGTATCCATCTTTGTCAAACCATAACTGACCAGCAGAGTCATATACTGCATACCAGCGATCATATTCTTGTGACTTTCCACTTGCAGGATCTACCATTAAATAAAATTCAGTCCAAAGAATTGGCTGCACAGTAGTATTTGTGGTTACGGGAAATCCTTCTTGGTCAAATATCTGATTTCCCAACGCATCAAAATGAGGTTGGGCAACTCTTGCAGGGATGTTAACTTCACCAAAAGCATATCGATTGGGTCCCTTTGCATAGCTATCGATTACTGGGGAGTGATCTTCTGAGTTGATGAAATTTGATAATATTGCAAGTTCCGTATCTGGCATACCATATTCATCTTGTCCCCAGCACTGTTCGCCAGGTTTCTGCCACGGAAAGTCTATGCCTGGATCCAAAGCCGTTCCATCCCTTTCAAAGCCTACGGGAATAAATCTTGAGGCTATAAAAACTGCATTCTGTGAATCGGCAGCTTTTACGGAGACAGAATTAAAACCGACTTGAAGAATACTGGCAACCATAAGAAGTGCTATCAGCCCACTTGTTAACTTCTTCATACCAATTCTCCTTTCAAAGACAATAGTTTGTTTTTTTGCATTTGACATAACAAACTATTACAGAACTTCCATATACCATACGTTGGAGGAATAATGGTATTGGATAGATGTCTGCTCTTCATTTTCTTTTACAATCACTTCAAAGTTCATTGTATTTACGTTGCCTGCTACGTCGGTAGCAGTAATTACAAAAGCATTTTTGCCTGGTTTCACGGTGACGTCTATAGA
>CAZOYI010000244.1:0-31575 GCA_964583965.1 uncultured Caldisericota bacterium | reverse complement strand
GAGAGTGGGACTCGAACCCACAAGGATCTCTCCACACGCCCCTCAAGCGTGCGCGTCTATCAATTTCGCCACCTCGGCGTATGTCCAATATTCAGTTTTCAAGGAACAGGTAAAGTAAGATTTAACCAGTTCTAAGGATGGCAAGGATGAGTGTGGAAACCCCAAATAAAATGCCAGACCATAGAATAACTTTATCTAAAAATAAATCAAGGGGTCTTCTTGATTTATAGACAGTAGCATTACCAGAAATAGCGCCAAGACCAGATGCTTTTGGTGCTTGCAGCAAGTATCCCAATATAATGCCAGCAGAGGAAATGAAAACGAGTGCTGTTACGATTGTTCGAATGGTTGCAATACTATTCATATGTTACTTGCCTTTCTTTAAAATTTCGGATTTATACGATTCCATGCGAAAACATAGTAAACGTAAACCGTTGCAAAAATATGATACTGAATTTAAAATGTTTTGCAAGGTGGAACTTTGAAAAAGTCTACTTATCAATTTTCATATATGGATCTACCCGATACCAGAAAGGATTGGAGTGTACTATGGTTCAGAATACAATGATTACTGGAACGCGACGAATTACTTTAGCCGCGTTACTAATTGCGATCACCTTATTACTTGGTTTTACCGGATGGGGATTCATCCCTATTGGTACTCCTACCATTGCAGCAACCATTTTTCATATTCCTGTCATTTTAGCAGGAATTCTTTTTGGCCCAGATATTGCATTAATTTGCGGGGTTATATTTGGTATTTTTACTTCCATGCTTGGATTTCCATTTTGGATTGTGATTCCTGCAAAAATGTTTATTGGCGTAGTGGCTCATTATGTCTTTGTAGGATTAGTTGCTTTCTCAACTCGTAACAAACAAAAAACCGGAGTTCAACACACTATCTTGCCATCTTCTGTTGCTGCTATAGCTGGATCTCTCACAAATACTGTGTTTACTTTAGGTTTAGCTACCATTTTTCGATTGTTTGGTGAATCAATTGAAGCAAATTTAACAGTTGCTTATGCAAGTATTATCCCAGCTTCTATTGAAGCAGTAGCTGCTGCTTTTATTTGTTCTGCCGTTGTTGCTGCTTTGTATCCCTTAAAATATGTTTTTACCATACCGTATCTCGGAAAATAACCAAGAAAGAAGATTGCTCTATGATGAATAACTTGCAACTTTCGTTGGATTGGATTTTGCAATGGTTTTAACAATTGATGTAGGTAACACGAATATTAAATTTGGTTTTGCAAAGAAGCGGACAATTACTCATTTTTTCAAAATAGCAACAGATCGTGGAAAAACTTCTGATGAATACATTCTCCTATTGGAGATGTTTTGTATGCGATCAGGATTCACGATTTCCTCCGTTAATGATATTGTAATATGTTCTGTGGTTCCACCACTAAATCCAATATTTGAGTCGCTAGCCCAACGATATTTCCACATACAGCCTTTGTTTGTACAACCTGGAATTAAAACCGGCATAGTGATTATGGCTGAGAATCCCAAAGAAGTGGGGGCAGATATCATCGCAGGTGCTGCTGGAGCTGTTTTTTTGGGGCGATTACCTGCTATTGTGATAAGTTTTGGTACTGCTACTGTGTTTTCGGCTATATCATCAAAAAAAGAACTTCTGGGTGTTGCCATATCTCCTGGAATGATCCGATCTGCAGAATCTCTTTTCATGAATACTGCAAAATTACCTCGTATTGAGATTAAAAAACCAAGAAGTTATTTAGGACGGAATACAAAAGAATCTCTTCAGTCCGGGATTTTTTACGGCTTTCAAGGCTTGGTTCGAACGATGATAGAAGGATTTCAAAAAGAAATTCCAGATTCGCCTGCCTATGTAATCGGTTGCGGAGGATTGTGCAGAGATATTGCACAAGGTGTCCCAGAAATTGATATCATTGATCCAATATTAAACCTGAAAGGACTACTATCGATCTATGAAAAAAACGTGGAAGATACGCAACCTCTCCTTCCAAAATAATCTTGTTTTAGCACCAATGGCGGGGTATACCGATGCCCCTTTTCGAAAGATTTGCCGTAAATTTGGAGCAGGACTGGTAGTCACAGAATTGATTTCCAGTTTGGGGATGTGCTTCCAAAATCAAAAAACAATGAGTATACTTCGTTTTTATCCAGAAGAACACCCTGTTTCTTTGCAGATTTTTGGTGCTTATCCAGAAAAAATGGCACTGGCTGCAAAAATGGGAGAAGAATTGGGATATGACATGATCGATATCAATATGGGTTGTCCTGCACCCAAAATTGCTAGAAGTGGTAGTGGGGGAGAGTTGTTGTCCGATCTTTCCCAACTTCCTTTGCTGTTCCGAACTATTGTAAATGCAGTTTCTATACCTGTTACTGTTAAAACCAGAGTGGGTTATCGTCCTAACCAAACGATTGCATCATCCGTTGGCAAGATTGCAGAGCAGGAAGGAATTGCTGCTATTGCAATTCATGGAGCTACCGTGAAACAGAACTCTAAAGGCAGCAGGGATTGGGATGAAATCGCAAAAACAAAAGAACTAGTTTCAATTCCTGTTTGTGCCAATGGGGGAATCAAAAAACCCAGCGATGTTTTGGAGATATTATCTTATACCAACGCTGATGCAGTTATGATAGGAAGAGCTTGCTTGGGAAAACCTTGGTTTTTTCAAGATGTTTTAGATATTTATAACGGTGAAGATCCTAGAGTTGTGGATTACAGAAAGCCTTCTTCTACGTTGATATTTGACACTCTACAAGAGCATATTCAACTTGAAATTTCACGAAAAGGGGAAAATCAAGCAATTCGTGAAATGCGTAGACCAATTCATGATTACTTGCGAGGATTACCCAAGTCAGGATTTGTTCGAGATCAGGTAAATAAAGCAAAAGACAGCGAGTCACTTTTTCGAATTCTCAGAAATTATCAAAGCACTTTTTTTAATGTATAATTACTGTGCGACATTCATTAGAAATGTAGGTACATCATGAAAAAAGTATTAAGTTTAAGCATGGGATCCTCTAGAAGAGACCATGTGGCAGATGTTTCTTTATTTGGTGAAGATTTCCAAGTTCAAAGAATTGGCACCGATGGTGACAAAAAGAAACTTAAAGAACTATATGAGTTATATGATGGAAAAGTAGATGCATTTGGTATGGGAGGTTTTGATTTATGGATCCATTATGCCCACAAAACCTATCGCTTTAAAGATGCTTCTAATGTTATTCGAAATGTCAAACAAACTCCAGTTGCAGACGGTTCAAAAGTAAAAAGCACTCTAGAAGCAATGAGTGTCCATACTCTTGTTGAACAAGGGATTATACATCCTAATCAAGTTGTAATGATACCCTCTGCTACTTCACGCTACTTTTTGTATAAAGCATTCCAAAAAGAGGGTTTTCATGTCCGCTGGGGTGATGTAGCGTTCGGACTAGGGATCGGTAATGATGCTATGGATAGCGAGAAGTGTATGGATTTTATTGCATATGTAGCTTGGCCAATATTGGTCAAAGTACCCTTTCAATGGCTATATCCTGTAAAAGATCAAGATGTTATTGTACCAAAATACAAAAAAGCCTATGATAGTGCAGATATTATAGCTGGAGATTTTCATTTGATCTATAAGCATCTCCCTGACTCTATGGAAGGGAAAACGATTATTACCAATACGTTAACCGAAGAAGAAATTAAAATCTTGAAAGATCGGGGCGTACGATATGTGATATCTGTAACCCCTGAATTTCAAGGTCGTTCATTTGGAACAAATGTTTTAGAAGCTTGTGTGTGTGCTCATTTTCAAAAATCCCCTGATCAAATTCCTATTGAAGATTTTATGGATTTATTTCAACAATATCCTATTCAACCAAGAATTATCAAATTATCTAATGAAGGAGATGGCCAATGACAGAAAAAGAAGAAAAAAAGACGATTGCCAAAAAAGCATCGGAAAAGAAAAGCTCTTCTACTTCGAAAAAAAAGACTAACAAGTGTGCTCCTAAAAGTACAAAGGCTAAAAAAGAAAAAAAACTAGAAGAAGAAAAAAGTGTAGAATTAACGGAGAAAACAACCAAAAAAACTCATTCTAAAAAAAAGTCTCCAACTAAGACCGTCACAAAAAAAGCCTCTACAAAAGAAGTGAGTTCCACAAATAAAACTACCACAGAAAAAAAACCAGCAGATCCAAAAACCTCCTCAAAAAAAATAAAAACTCCTGCTGATTCTAGGACTGAACACAAAAACCCCAAAACTTCAAAAATTGATATTTCATCAGGTTACCAAGACAAAGAAAGTGATGCTTTCAAACTAACCAAAAGAGGTCTTGAAATCTTAAAAAGTGAGTTAAAAGAACTCAAAACTGTTAAACGAGCAGAAATATCTGAGAGAATTCGGCAAGCTAGAGCATTGGGAGACTTAAGTGAAAACTCTGAGTATGAAGATGCTAAACGAGAACAAGCCGTAGTCGAAATTCGCATCTCTGAACTTGAAAACATGCTCCGTAAATCCATTATTGTGGATGAAGATAATAACGATGACAACAGTGAAACAGTTCGCATGGGTCATAGTGTTATCATTGAGAGTATTGAGTCAAAGGAAAAACAAACTTACACAATTGTTTCTGTTTTAGAAGCAGATCCATTTACTAATGCTATATCTAATCTGTCTCCATTAGGAAGTGCCTTACTTGGGCATCAAGTAGGGAATGTGATTCGAGTTGTACTCCCCACAGGAGCAGTACGATATCGATTAGTGGAGATACGAAAAAAGGAGTCTTAATGTCAGATCAGAATCTATTCGATACCGAAACTTTAGCCCTTCTACAAGAATTGCGCGAAGAAGGAACTGAACCATATCCTTTAAAGTATTTTCCTACTCACCATGCAATTGATATTCTCTCAAATTTTTCCACACTCGAAAATCAAACCGTTTCAATTGCTGGGAGAGTCGTTACAAAAAGACTTCACGGTAAAGCTGGCTTTGCTCATCTCTTATCAGGTGTAACTAAAATTCAGATTTATTTCCGTAAAGACAATCTAGATGAAACTACGTTTCAACTCGTAAAAAAAAGAATCAATGTAGGGGATATTATTGGGGTTACAGGAGAAGTTTTTAAAACACACACTGGTGAGATCACTGTCAGTGTTTCAAAGTGTGAGTTGCTATCTAAAGCTCTATCTCCTCTTCCGGAAAAGTTTCACGGGATTGAGAACATTGAAGTTCGATATCGACAACGTTATTTAGATTTGATCATGAATGAAGATGTTCGCAATACGTTTCATATGCGATCTGATATTCTCCGATCAATTCGTGAAACATTGCACAAAGAAGGGTACATGGAAGTTGAAACACCTACCCTGCAAGAGATATACGGTGGTGCTTTAGCAAAACCGTTTATGACCCACCACAACGCTCTTGATCAAGATTTTTACCTTCGCATAGCTCCTGAACTGTATTTAAAACGTTTGATTATCGGAGGTTTCGATAAAGTTTTTGAAATAGGTAAAGCGTATCGAAATGAAGGGATTTCTATCAATCATAATCCTGAATTCACATTGATGGAACTATATGAAGCATACGGCAATTACGAGACTATGATGGATATTGCTGAAAAACTCCTAATAGGGATTCGTGATCATGTTTTGCACAAAGATGTCATTGAATATCGTGGAAAAACAATCCATCTTTCAGCTCCTTTCAAACGTATGAAATTGGCCGAAGCATTTGATTACTATGCTCATGTAGATATCCACAAATTGCAGGAAGAACAATACGCAAAAGAGTATTTACGTAACGAGAAAATCTATATTGATAAACATATGAGTTGGGCAAACATTGTTGATGAAGTATTAAAAAAGAAGGTAGAGCCCAATTTGACAGATCCAACCTTCCTATATGAATACCCCCTACCGCTTTCCCCTCTGGCAAAGAAAACATCACAAAATTCCCAATGGGTAGAACGTTTTCAGTTAATCATAGGTTCTTTAGAAGTGGGAAATGCATTCACGGAGCTTAATGATCCTGTTGATCAACAAGAACGGTTTTTAGCTCAAATTGATGCAAAACAGCACGGTGACGAAGAAGCACACTCTTTTGATCGGTCCTATATCGAAGCCTTAAAATTTGGGCTGCCACCTACTGGAGGCTTGGGTTTTGGCATGGATCGGATTGTGATGATTCTTACAGGATGCGAATCCATACGTGATGTATTATTGTTTCCTCAGCTTCGTAGGAGGGATCGGTGAGTATTCTACTAGATGGGCACTCGTTATCATTGGATGCAATACGATCAGTGGCATATAACAGAGAAAAAGTTGGCGTCCATCCTGATGCCATTCCTAGGCTCCAAGAATCCAGAGATTATGTAAGCAGGATTCTTGAAAACGAACAAGTTGTGTATGGTATCAACACGGGATTTGGAAAGCTGTCAAATACAACAATAAATGAATCTCAGGCAACACATCTTCAAGTGAATTTACTACGAAGTCATGCAGTTGGTGTGGGCAAACAACTCCCTGAAGAAGTCGTGCGTGCCACCATCCTTATTCGTGTAAATTCCCTTCTGGTCGGATGCTCAGGTGTTCGTAAGGAAGTCATCGATGCCTTGATTGATCTTTTGAACCATGAAATTGTACCCTTTATCCCTGCTAAAGGGTCTCTTGGTGCTAGTGGAGATTTAGCTCCTCTGGCTCATCTGGCATTGGTTTTACTAGGAGAAGGCGAGTGCTTCCAGAACGACGAAAAGATTCCTTCTCGATTTGTTTTAAGAGACCATGGGCTAAGACCTATTACCTTGGAACCCAAAGAAGGCTTAGCTCTTATCAATGGGACTTCTATGAGCTGCGCAATGCTATCAGTCAGCCTGATGAATGTTCTTCACTTAATGGATAGTGCATTTTGCTCAATGGTCTTATCTTTAGAAGCCTTTTGTGGGCGTAAAGCAGCTTTTTCATCTTTGCTTCACCAACAAAAACCTCACCAAGGACAACAACTTGCAGGGAAAATTTTAGAAGCGTCCCTGCAGGATTCGCAACTGATAGATTCTTCTTCGCGAGTTCAAGATCCGTATTCTTTTCGGTGTATCCCCCAAGTGATTGGTCCTGTTCTAGATACTTTGCGGTACTGTATAGGGGTAAATCATGCAGAAATGAATTCTGCTACAGATAATCCCCTATTGTTTGTTAAAGAAGACCAAGTGATATCAGGTGGCAATTTCCATGCTCAGCCTATTGCGTTGTTTGCAGACTATTTATCTATTGCATTGCAAACGGTTGGAGAAATTTCTCAACACCGCGTAAATCAATTATTGGATCCGAATCTAAGTGATGGAATTCCTGCTTTTGCCGCAAAAGATCCTGGTTTAAATTCTGGTTTCATGATTGTTCAGTATACAGACGCAGCTTTGGTGTCACAAAATAAAATTCTTGCCTATCCTGCTACAGCTACCTCTATACCAGTATCAGCAAATCAAGAAGATTTTGTTAGTATGGCACCCAATGCCTGCATGAAACTTCATGAAATAGTATGGAATACTTCTCGCATCATTGGTATTGAGCTTCTTACTGCATTTCAATGTTTAGAATTTCGTGATCGTAGCAAAATGGGTTCTACAGCTAAGAAGATTTACGATATTATTGCTTCCCATTTCCAGCCTGTACTTGTTGATCGATCCATTCATTCTGAGATGGAGATCATAGGCGATCAAATTTTACAAGGTGCATTTCAAAACGTCCTACCTCTTGAAATCATATTGTAACCTACTCTTTTAGTACTTTTTTTGAGTGTTGAAGCTGGTATTGTTTCTTAGCAAAACGATGAGATTCATCACGAATTTGTTGAAACAGTTTAAGTATTTTAGAACTTTCTTGATCTAATCGAATGGGGTTAGATCCTTTCTCAGTAAAAATCAATTCTTCCTTTTTTGCTAAAGAGAGCACGGGTAATTCTATCTGGTTCTCCTGTAGAACATTTGATACTGCATGAAGTTGTCCCAATCCTCCATCAATGAGAAATAGATCAGGCAACGTTCCAAAATCTTCATCATTGTGTTGTATCCTTCTTTGAATAACCTCACGGAGAGATCCAGTGTCATCTGGTAAAGAAACCAACCGAATTTTGAAATACCGATAATATTTTTTTGCAGATTTTCCATTGATAAAAACCACCATGGATCCTACCGTATTCTCTCCTTGCATGTGGGATATATCGTATCCTTCAATTCGGTAGGGTATGGAGGGTAGCTGAAACATATTTTGAATCTCAATCAAAAGAGGATTCAGCTTATCGAAATAATGAGGGAATTTGGTTTGAAAGTGTTTCTTGGCATTATCTAGGCAGAAATCAATCAGTTGTTTTTTTGGTCCTCTTTTTGGATTTTTAATCTGGAAGGAAGATTGGGGAAATTTCGATTTCATTTGTTTCTGGATTTGCAATAGATCCGGGCAATGGACATTGATTAGAATATCTTTGGGGGGAGGAAAGAAGCTAAGATCTGAATAATACTGGAGTAGAAAGCTTTGCAATATTCCCTCTTCTTCTTCGCCAAATGTCTGGTAGTAATAAAAATGATCTTCATAGATTACTTTGCCTTCTCGCACTTTCATTAAATCTATTACTGCTTTGTCTTGGAAAGAATAAATTGCAAGTAAATCCCCATCAAAACCAGGATTGGTTATCACTCGTTGTCGTTCTTGAATAGCACTGATGGATTGAATTTGATCCCGAAGAAGGGCAGCGTATTCATACTTCTGTTCTTTGGCAGCCATTGTCATGCTCTCTTTCAATTGTACTTGTACTGCATGAACGTCATTCTTGAGAAATTGGATAGCGTACTGCACTTGTTTTTGATATTCACTTTGTGATACATTTCCTGTACAACATCCAGGACATTGATTCATGTAGTATCGCAGGCAGGGTTTGTTCTCTTTTTTGTTGAAATTCTTTTTACAATTTCGAAGATGAAATGTGGACAATATCAAACGGTGAAGATAAGTTGCTTTTTTTGAGCTTGTAAAGGGTCCAAAATAGATTCCATCATCCTTTTGCATTCTCATAACTTTTAAAAAGGAAGGGAAGGGATGATTTGTGAAGGTTAAATACTGATAGCCTTTGGCATCTTTTAATGCACGATTAAATTCAGGCAATAACCGCTTGATGAAGTTACATTCAAGTACCAATGCTTCGTAAGGTGATTCTGTTGCGATGTATTCGATAGAGTAAACATTTTTCATTAACTCACGAATTCTCTTATTCTTCTTTTGATTGTAAAAATAAGAGCTAACACGTTTTTTTAATGATGTTGCTTTTCCAACATACAGGACATCTTCGTTTTCGTTACGCATAATATAAACACCTGGAGAATCAGGAAACGAACGCATGTTCTGAATTAGCTCATCCCATTTTGGGTTTTTGGTTATTTTGTTATCCTTTTGCATTTCTTACGATGTATTGTAACATTTTTTTGTTGCAATCTGCTACTTTTAAGTTTTTGGTTTGAAGAAAGAATTATTGTGTTGCTGACCCTGATAGTTTATTTTTCCTGGGCAAGGGAGGTATATTTATTCACATGAAAACAATAATCCAATCGTTAAAGTATATTCACGCAGCACTATTGAGTTATTACATATTGTTGTCTTTTTATCTAATGTGGACGATAGATGCTTACGAGCAGATCGCTGATACTTTTCTATACAAAGACCTAATTCAAAATGAATGACAGGGTACGTACGATTTATTAGTTACAATTACCAAACCGTACATGTAATATTTTGCCATACTCGATTGTATGCAATGGATGCGTACGTTGTGATGAATATGAAATCCAGACAGAGTGACTTATTCCTGGTGGTTTCTTTGTCGAATGTTCAAAACGGATACTTACAATTTGGATCGGAAGAAGTCTATCTAGAATTACTTTCAGAAAAAGCTCCTGATTATCTTTTTTTACATGCCCTTCAATGTTTGGATTTGAAATTGAAAGATGTAGCACCTCATACAAATGAAACTTTTTATAACCAGATTGTGGAGGCAATCCAAATTGCTACGTATGGGGAAAAATATATAAAACACCTGTAGAAGATTACTTTGATCAGTGTAATCGTAGAGGTCAGGAATTTGTTTTTCAAATTTACACCGTCATTGAAATAGAGTATACTTCTAATGGGCTGATCTGATTAATTTTATCATGTATACACCCAATTTTTATCATTCGATGATGAAGCGTTTTCAAGAAGGTGAAGTATGAGAATAGCAGTTTTAACTTCTGGTGGCGATGCTCCTGGTATGAATGCTTCTATACGAGCAGTCACTAGGACGGCAATATACAAAGGATATGAAGTAATGGGCGTAAAGAAAGGGTATGCGGGTCTGATGACCGGCGAAATCGAAAAACTTTGTTCACGAGATGTTGGGAGCATTCTTTCTTTGGGAGGAACCATTCTCCTTACTGCTCGAGCACCTGAGTTTCATACTGAAGAAGGCATACAAAGAGCTTTGGATTCTCTAGAGCGACATCATATTGATGCTCTCGTGATTATTGGTGGAAATGGAACTCAAAGAGGTTCTTTTGCACTTCACAATAAAGGCTTTCCTGTTGTAGGAATAGCGTCTACGATTGACAACGATGTGTATGGTACACATAGCACAATTGGTTTTGACACTGCCCTTAATAATGCCGTTGGAGCGATTGACAAAATTCGTGATACAGCAACCAGTCATCAACGTGTATTTGTTGTTGAGGTGATGGGACGAGATCGCGGAATTCTTGCTTTGCATTGTGGAATTTCAGTTGGAGCTGACTGCATTGTAATTCCAGAGAGACCTTTTGATATTAACCATATTTCTGAACGAATTCGCAAGAACTTTGAATTGGGGAAAAAACACTTTATCGTAGTTCTAGCAGAGGGTTCTGCAAAGGCTGAAAAATTCGCAGATGCCTTGGAACTGATTTCCGGTATTCATGCAAGTATTAGTGTATTGGGATATATTCAACGCGGAGGCAATCCAACTTTCCAGGATCGCTTTTTAGCAACGAATTTTGGAGTGAAAGCAGTCGAATGTATTGAACAGAAAAAGTTTGGTCTAGTGGTAGGAATACAAGACAATCAGATAGTATCCATACCAATGGAAGATGTTGCTAGTCATGTAAAGCCTATCGATGAAAGACCTTTTGAGATACAGAAATATCTTTGTATTTAATCGTTCCGCTCTTTATTCTTTTCTAAAAAACCAATCTAGGGCAAAGTTTGCATAGGAAAGAGGCGGGAGTAGTCTTGAGATGTGAATAACATTTCTTCTTGCTTGAAAATATTACCTGTCATGTCTGAGACGGGAAAAGGTTTACAAAAAGTGACTTCTCGTTGTACTTTCTTTAGATCCAATATGTTGTTTTGCTGATCGTTGTAATATATGTGGGTTTTCTCGGGATCAAGAATCTCGTTTCTTTTCAATTTCTGTAGAGCAGGACGCCACCTTGATACTTTCCATGGATTCTGAAGAAATTCTATATAAGGAGTGGTATATTGTAGTATGGTTGATTCTGAAACTCCTCCTTCTAGATGAGAGAAAAGTCCTGTCATGTAAACATGCAAAGAATCAGTATAAATTGATGGATTCGGAGTCATTTGATAAGGGTTCTTTGGTTGCCAACCCTGTATAGAAGATAAACTGATATTCAGGTCTCCAACCAAAAATAGATTCTGGTTTGACGAAAAACCCAAAGCAATCATCCCTTGACTAGCATCATACATGCTTTTTTTAGCAATCCAATTGTAGGAAAGATTTGGATATTGATTGAAAATGTGAATATGGTTTGTTTTTCCATTGTAAAGCACTTGAATAAGATCAGCGTCATAGGAGGATTGTGGATGGTTTTCCACAAGGATTGTCTCACCAAGGGAATACATTTTATTTTGAAACGAAGGATAAAAACCGGGAATTGAATAGCAATTTTCTACATTTTTACCGGGATAAAATGTTCCTACGTAGCTATTCTGGGTTGAGAAATGCACGGAGTGTTTTTCTTCCTTAGATGAATCATTTGGAATAATGCTACATATTGCATTTGTTGAGTGCATTCTTTTTGTGTTTGTAGGAATGTGCAGTAGAGAAGTATTGGAAACTTCTATCTTTCCCGGCGTGGTTTCAACAAAATCAGCAATAAGACCGTAGGAATTCTTTTGACTTGAACTTGCATATGAGCCTGCTAGAAAGAAATGGTTGGCCATACTGCAGTAGTTTTGTATAGATATAGAAGAACTGGAAAATGACACAACATCAACATCTGGTACTTCATCGAAGAGCTGGGTTCGAAATGGGAGAAAGTGGATATTGTTGCTTGGATTTTTTTCAATTGATAGAGATTCGAAGAACAAGAAGGTGCTTTGTTGGGATGGAAACCAACCAAGAATATCTTGGTTAAGGACAATATTCTCGGGAGGCAAGAATATTCGCGATTGTAGGATTTGGCCAGATGAATCTGTTTGAAATACCAGGAGTTGTGAAGTTTCTTTTCCCTTCATAATGGCTGCATGTAGAAAAGTAATTTGTTTTTCTAAGGGATGTGGTATGGATGCAATGGATTGAAAATAAGGTGAATTATACTCTTCAGAGTCAGCTAGTTTGTAGTGATAATGGTGGGTTGAAGAAGTGCAAGAATGTAGAGATGATACGCAACCAATACAAATGGGAATCACAAGGACAAACGCCCAAAAATGTTTACTTTGAAGATTTCTTTTCATTCAATCTCCCGACGAAGTGGATTATCTATTTCTGTTCCGAAGGGAAGAGATTCTAGTGCTTCTCCTTGGAAGTATAGATGAAACGAGCGAAAACTTGTGTTTTCAGAGAGAGTTAGAATGAGTTGTTCTAGGAAGTTTTCTTCTTGTTGAGCATTCAAAAATTCACTCATTTCCATGTCTAAATTGATAGTTAGGCTATTTTCTTCTCCTGGGGTAGCCGAAATAAGTTTGGTTCCCGAGGGAATGTCACTGACAATACCAATTTCTCTCTCATCTGGTGTAGGTCCTTTTAAGAGTTCATTTAATACTTCCTCAGGGGTAAGTTGCTTCTGAACATCCTGATTTCGAAACGTAGGAACTAAATAATGGTTTTGGTCTTTTTTGAAAACAAAGTAGAGAATGGTAGAAGACTCTTTTTGGTATCCATACCAGCGTTTGTAAGGAGTTATTGATAAGGAATGACCACCAATAGTGTCAATAATACTACCGTTGATTTGAATTTGGACCTGCTGTATTTGTGGTAGCTCCGTAAGAGAAAGGGTTATAACGTTCACCAATGCCATCTCTTCATTGGCTCCATAATGAAATCGTTGAAATTCTGGAGAAAGATCGATAAATAGTATTCCGTCTTCGATCAATATGTTGTTGATTGAAACATCTTCAGGAAAAAAGCTAGTAGTTTCTTCTTTCTTGTTACCTTGAATGATTAACTGATGGACGATACTGGCGACGGTTTCTTCAATCTTAGGGGAAGCAGGAATTTCGATTCTACTTAATACAAGGTTATTGATTGATAAATTGTAAGAGTAAAGTCGGACGCATTGTCCTTTCGGTAATTGTCCTGAAAGACGTATTAATGGTTCATCTAAAGAGATATATTGCTTGTAGGTAGGGTCTTTTTTCCCTTGAATAGTAATGCGAACTTTTTGTATTGAACCAAGTTCTGTTAATGTATTTACAATACAATAAACAGCAGCAGCTTCCTGAGACACTGAAGAAATGGATTTAGAGATCATGTCTTCCTCTAAGACTAGATGGCAAATACCTTCATTCAGGTTTACACTCGCAACAGAACCATGAACCGGGATAAAGGACTGCAAATTACCTTCTTTTGGTGGTTTTGAGAGTTCTTCTACAAGAATTTTGACAATTTTCTCGGTATGACCCGAGAGATTAATTTTTCGGCTTATGGGAACAAGCTCTGTTTTTTCAGCATCAAAAAAATACAATTTTGCGTTGGAAATTTTCACATCAAAACGATGCAGATAGAAAAAATATCCAAAAGCGATCAACAAGCCTATGACTAAAACAACAAAAACTCTACTTTGTTGTTTTTTTCTATGCTGAATTGATCGAATAACATATCCATTCTTTTTTTTCATGCTTCAAATTGATAACCAAATTGTTGAGAAAGTAAAGGGATTGGCAATATGGAAAATGAGGCATCTGTCATAAGAAGAACGGTATATGTGCATAATTGTAGGGTTTCTTTCAAGTTTTTCAGTTGAACCAATTCAGGAACGTCTTGAGGTGTATGATAAGTTTCCCATACTTGTAAGCCACTTCTCCAGAAGAAGACGCAGGGAACGTTATTTTGGTAGAAATAATATTGGTCTGAACCACTCCAAAGACTCCCTGGATGAAACTGGATAGGTATATCAAACTGGTCTGCTGAAAAACGAATGCTTTTCCCTAAGGCTGGAAAAAAATCTGGATCTGTGCCAGCGATGATTTCACTATCTCCAACTCCCACCATATCTAAATTGATGACTGCAACTATTTCCTCAAGAGGAAACAACGGGTTATCTACATACCATTTTGAACCAAGTAATCCTTCTTCTTCCCCACTAAATGCGATGAAAACGATATGATAATTCGCCGAAGCATGATATTGCTGCAATATTCTAGCAACTTCTAATACGATTGATACTCCAGATGCATTGTCGTTAGAACCTGCAAAGATATCTGCATTAACTAAATCTTGACCTAGATGATCATAGTGTGCTACAAAAAGGAAGGACTTCGTTGTAGGCTTTTGTGCAGGGATATAGCCGATGACATTTGATGTTTGCTTCTTTTGTTTCGATATTGAGATGGTTAACTCTATCTCTTCTTGAATCTGAAAAGTAAACGATTGTTTTGAGGATTCAATTTTCTGGACAATAGAATCTATTGATAGTGAGTGAATATTTAAAATCTTTTCTCCAGCATTTAAAGAGAGTAGTCCACAAAGGATATCGGGGATCACTCCTGGATCCCATACTTCTTTTCTGTTCCAATTTCTAGTTGTTGAAGTTGCGTTTTGATCAATTAGAAGAACTGATTTTGCTCCCTGTTTTTTTGCGGTGGTTATTTTTCTTTGAATATCGGTAACATCTATATAATCAGAAGTGTGAAGAAAGGATGGTTTGCCGCTTAGAATGACAACTGTTTTGTTTCGTACATCAATATTCTTGTAATCATTGTATTCTGAAGTGATGAGACCGTATCCAACAAATATAGATTCAGATTTGTATGACCCTGAATCGCTCTTGAAAAAAGGGTAAAACTCATTACGATACTCAAATTTAATTGTTTCTTCTCCATGAACGATGCATTCTGTGGAATCTAAAATTTGAACCAATGGAACAGAGAATGTTTGGTAGAAGCTTCCAAGACCATCGATTTGACAAGGTTTCAGGTGCAAACTGTCCATGTATTGTGAAATCCATTCTGCAGCTGATTCGCATCCTTGAGTTCCTGATTGTCTTCCTGTGAAGACTGGTGAAGATAGAACTTGAATGGTTTCTAGTGCTTTCTCGGGAGATACCTGCGAACTAACAAATTCATATGTGAGTGGAGGATAACCGGTATGAGTAATGGATTGTAGAGAACCGATTCCGGTATTACTAGGAGCAATGCTCTGGAAGACAAGGATGCATACAAGGATAAGTTTCATTGTTTAGAGTTGATCAATGTGATCAATTTTGAATTGCTCCATTTGATGAAGTATAGCTTGGTATGATTGTTGAATGTATTCGCGGCGCTTTGCTTGTTCTTCCTCTTGTTGTTTGATTAGGCTTCGAAAAGCTTTATGTAAATCTTGAAGGAGCTTGATACATTCTTTTTTTGTTTTTTCTTTTAACTCTTGTGCTTTTTTGTTTGCTATTTGAACAATTTCTTCTTTGTTAATTAAGTCTTTCTGTTGATGTTTTGTATCTTCCACTATTTGAGATGCTTCTATTCTTGCGGATTCTAGTATCTCAGACCGCTCAAGAAGAATGCTCTGTCCTTTTTGGATTTCATGGGGGTAATTGTGGCGAATTCTTTCTATGATTTCTTCTACAATTTCTTTATTTACAATCACCGTACCTGTTAGCGGAACGCTTTTTGCATTTTCTAAAATGGAAAGAAGCTGATCTAAAGATTCGATAATGCTCATTTTATCTCCTTTTTTCTAGGTATTGGGCAACAATATCTGGTACAAATAGGCGAATATCTCCACGAAAATGAATCATTTCTTTTACCATGGAAGAGCTCAAATTCGCATGTTGCATGCTGCTCATAAAGAAAATCACTTCAAAATTAGAAAATAGTTGTTTGTTTGTGATTGCCATCTGAAACTCATTTTCAAAATCTGAAAGAACACGAAGGCCACGTATGCAAACAGGTATTTGGTTTTTTTTCATGTATTCTACCAAAAGACCTTGCCAAGTGGTTACTTGAATACGTGGATTATTCTGAAAATACGTTTTAACCAAGTTTTCTCTTTCTTCCAATTGTAGAAAAGGGGTTTTTTTTCTATTCTCCGCAATGAGAATGGTAAGATTCTGAAAATAACGCAGGGAACGTTGAATAATATCAATATGCCCATATGTTAGGGGATCGAAGCTCCCGGGGTATACTGCATTTTTATTGTTGCATTTTTCCAAGGATGGAAAGCTTGGTTCTTCCATATGTTCGTTCCTCACAATCTAATTCAAGCACTTTGGAAATCGTCTGAATTTCGCTTTTTTTTATATGTTCCAGAATGACGGTGCATTGAGGATTCATCTTTTTTTCAATTTTCTGCAGAAGGAAAAGATATTGATCTGTAGAATAATTATAGGGAGGATCCAAAAAAATAAACTGAAATTGATCAATTTTACGATGGGTGAGAAAATATTCTGCTGTTTCACGAAATAGTTTATAAGAGTCAATGGAAAAGTCAGCATTAGAAATGTTTTTCAGGATTGTTCTTGCGCAAGTTGCATTTTTCTCAACAAATATTACTTTTTCTGCTCCTTCACTAAGAGCATTAATCCCAATTGCTCCAGTTCCTGCAAATAAATCCAAAAAAAAACAGTCCGGAATCTCTTGTCGAAGTATATTGAAAAGAGCTTCCCGAACTTGATTTGAAGTGGGTCGTAAAGGAAGATGCGCGGGAGAAACAAGTGTTTTCCCGCGCCTTTTTCCTGAGATAATCTTCATTACTCGTTAATTAATTCCCCAATTGCTTCCCATAAGTGGTCCATAAGAGCCAATGTGAATCCAGAGTGCTCATATCGAATTTTACCATTTTTGTCGATGAGATAAGTAACAGGAATGGCTTGAATTCCATAGGAGTTTTTTACTGCTGAATTTAAATCCCAAGGAATAGGATAGGTAACACCTAAGTGCTCTACATCTTTAAGGATTTGTGGCTTAAGGGCTTTACTGGAATCAATTGTAATGATTAAACATTCCAAGCCTTGATCTTTGTATTCTTGGTAAATTTCCTCTAAATATGGCATTTCTTCTTTGCATGGTTCACACCAAGTAGCCCAAAAATCAACCAAAACTAATTTGACATCAGGATTGTCAATTAATTCTTGCAGTTTTACTTCTGCTTCAATCCCTAATTCAGGGTTAGAATTGGCTACGATTGGCAATGTCCAATCACCAGCATCTCGAGCTTCTTCTGGAGATATAATGCCACCTCCGCTCCCTCCATCACTGATAACTTGACCACCATTGTTAGAAGTATTATCAGAACAGCCGGTCATAGAAAAACTAAGACCAAGAACCATAATTAGCATAACAACAATAAAAATGATTTTTTTCATCAAACAACCCCCTACGATAAAGTATTCTTTAATTCTACTGAATCATAACATTTTGGCAATGAAGAATTGCGACTTTTATAATCGATTTTGGATGCAAATTTCGCGTAAACCGTTTAATCCTATGAAAAAATGCTTCATCATGAGACCAATATAGTACATACCCGTATCTGTCGTGAGATAATGATTTCCCTTTTTTTTAATGATGGAACTTGCTTGTAATAAAAGAAGTTCGGGCAATACAGCATTTTGATACCGATTTGTAAGTTCTTTTACATCCAAATGCATACCAAAGAGTTGGGTGAGCATAAAGTATCGTGCTGCTTCTTTTTTGGTAGCTTTTTTATGCATTACAATTGAAACTTCATGTTGTCGAACCTGATCGATATACTTTTTGGGATGGAAGGTATTTACGAAAAATGTGTTCTGGAGAAAACTCACAGAACCTGCACCCAAGCCTATATATTCGGGATGGTGAATAATGTATTCATCAATTCTTTGATCCCCCTTTGAAAAACACCAACATGTAGAAGGTTGGAAATCTTTTTGCATCTCATTTTGCAGCATCTGATAAAAAGAAAATTCTCTTTTGGTATCAATGGTTTGGAATTTTCTTTCCAAAGCACTTTGTTTGTGAGGGGCGGGCATCAATGGATAGAATGTAGCTTGGTTTACTCCCAAATGTTTCATGGTTTGGATATCGTTGTAAAAGTCCTCTAGCTTTTGATTTGGGAAGTTAAAGATGAAATCTATGTTCACTGTGTTGAATCGATTCTTCACTCTTTCAATAGCACGAATAGCTTCTTCAGACGTATGCGAACGTCGTCCCATATCAATTAAGAGTTCGTTTTTAAAACTTTGCACACCAATAGACAATCTATTGACGCCAACATTTTCTAATTCTCTTATTGCTTCTTCGGTTAAGTCAATTGGATTTGCCTCAATAGAGATTTCTTGTATAGAAAAAAGCGTTTGAAGAGTTTTGATGAAATTTCTGAGCAAAGGAATATTAATTGTTGGTGTACCTCCTCCAAAATATACTACATAGAAATCAAAGCCTTTATTTTTGTAGTAGTGCAATTCTTCCTCTAAAGCTTCAAAATATTGAACTGCTAGCTCTTCTTGGTACGGATATCGATTGAAGGAGCAATAAGGACATATTTTTTGACAAAATGGAATATGTACATAAAGAGAAGGATTTTGAGCAGATTGATATTGCAATAGGGATGGGTTATATCCTTGGGTCATATCCAGAAATTTTTTTCCTTCTTTTGATACAATTTTCTCTATACTGTTTGCTAGAAATCGGTTCATTGTACTTCCTTTAAAAAAATAGTAAAAGTAGTGTAACAAATCTCGTGTTAATTTGTAATACATATAGAAAGATGGTTAAACGTGACTGAAATCGACAGGGAAATACTACAACTTGCTAAAGATGGTGATAGAATGGCTCAAGCTGAAGTATTTAAGTATTACAAAGAATATGTTTTTCGATCTGCTTATTATATGTTAAAAAACCAAGATGAAGCAGATGATATCGTCGAGAACGTTTTTATTAAAGTGTTTACCAATTTTGTATCTTTTGATATGGAACGATCTTTTCACCCTTGGTTATCCAGAATTATCCTCAATGAAACGAGAACACATATTAAGAAGAATCGACGAGCCTACACAAATCAAGATTTTGTACTAGACAATATCCCTTCTCCAAACCATGAGTCTAAAGAGAAAACCCATCAAATACGACAATACATGAAAGAATTGAATATAAAGGATCGTGAAATTATTATGATGCGCTATTTTCAGGAGTTGACAATAGAAGAGATTGCAAAAACACTAAAAATTTCTGTTTCGAATACAAAAGTACGAATCCATCGAGTAACAAAAAAACTGAAGCAGATTATTGAAACAAAGGAAGATGTCTAATGGATCAAGATAAAAAGGTCATCCAAGAATTCTTAGAATCGATTACTCCTATACACTCGATTGAGGATACAATGTTTCTTTCTGTGATGAGAAACGTTGAATCTCAAAAAAAGAAAAAAAGAACTTTTTCGTTGAGTCGCCGAATTGCAGTGCCCATCGCTCTTGCTTTGATTATCTCCGTGACTTCTCTTTTTCCTGTGTTTGGCAATGAAAAAGGATCCTTGATTGATGTATACAATAGTTACAAGCTAAACCGTAGTCTTCATGACTTTAAAAATCAATCCAGTTCAATGGTTCACGATCAATCTATTGCTCCATACATGCTTTCTTCACTACTTGAACAAAAATATGGCATTGACCCAGTTGAGTTTCTCGAAACTCGCTACATATATAATGTACAACCTTTTGATGCCGTGTTTCTTTTGTTGGTATCGAAAGAAGCCAACATACCTGTAAAAGATTTGATCCGTATGAGAGAAAACCGACTGGATTGGGGAGTTATTGCTCGTCATACAAAGATAACTCCGCAACAGTGCATTCGATTTTTACGTGATTTTCAGGCTTCTTACCGATCAATCCCCAGAGAAGGTTTTGCATTGCAAGGACGGATTCGACAAATTGATTTTGATAATCATAGCTTTTTTGTTGAACAATTTCCTTACCCAATTTTTGTTCTTGGAGATGTGTCCTTGTTCGATAAAATCCAGATTGGTAGCCCTATTGCTGCAAAAATCATGTACAATTACTCAGAGTATCGATACGAACTTCTTTTTTTAGAAATTAAACCATTACGTCCTAATCGGCCAATATCTTTCATAGGTTACTTAATTTCACTAAGCGATAATACTCTAGTGTTAGGTTCAAAAGATGGTAGGCGGATTGTATTACAAATCCCACATCATTTTTCACATGTATTAATGATGGATGCAAATGTAACAGTGGGATGTTTAATAAAAATAATATCTTTCACAGATCGAAGAGGCGATTATCAGATTATTGACTATTTCATTCTTTCTCCAGAAGATGGTTTCGAGAAAACCATTAACACATTCCCTCCAAGTCAGCAAGGAATAGCAGAAAACGAAGAAACCTCTTGGAATTTTGAAAAACCTATTCATAAGGGTCCATCCATGGAAATACCTGGCACCGAAGAAAAAAGCATTATGCAAAAAAAGGCTGAAGAGATTGTGAAAAGGAGAATAGACGCACTTCAGAACCATATGAAATCGATGAAACCGTAGAATCTTGATTGTATCTTAGAATGATCTAGAAAGATTACGAGCTTCTTTTATTTTTTTCTCCAGAATATTCATGTCCTCATCACACATAACAGGGTTGTTTGATCTTTTGGATTGGACCGCAAACTTATAAATGGATTCGAGTTGCTGAAGCAATTGCACATATAGGTGAGGAAATTTTTGGTTAGCAAGTACATACTCATTTGCTTCGGAATCATAGGCGTATACGTCAATCCACTGAATGGCTCTTCCAGATGCTTGCATTCTTTCTGTTCCTTCAAAATTTGATGCAGAGTATTGAAGGATGATTTCAGGATATTCTCCAATAGGAGAAGATAAAAATTCCATCCGTAAGGAGAGATCCCAATAACCACCTGCAGAGAATATTGTGTGATCAAATGTTCCCTCATCCTCGGTACCGTGTAGATTAAAAATTTTAATGATATCGGGTTGATCGTTTCCCTTTGCAATATTATCTGGTAAAACGGGAGAATTCTTCTTTGAAGAAACCAATAAATAGGTATGTTTTGGATTTTTCAATTCACTGAGGTAAACAAGATGGTCAAACAGATAATATGGGTCCTGTTCTATTGTTTTCCCACCTAAAAATTCGTTGTTCTGAAGAATATGAAAATTTCCATCTCTGTATAGTGAAAGTGAGTTATTTTCAGAAAACATATAGCCTTCTTCATTTTCTAGTTGAATCCACGAATAGAGCCTAAAAAAGGGAAATGTGCAAATCTCTTTATTGCATACAACTTCTTGTACGGTAAATGGATGAACTCCTTCTGTAATTATACTTGTTTGGGTGCCGTCCCACATATATAAACCAAGATTTTGACTAAAATATAATGTTTGCCCAGCAGAGGACCAAGAATACCCAAAAAACCAATGATCGTAACTGTCAGGTCCCTTTATGGATTGGATTGTATGAATAGTTTTTCCTTCTTCCCACCAGAACAAAGTTTTTTGTGGTTGAAGGGTCTGTACTGTTTCGAGTTTTTGAAAATAGGGTTGGTAAGGGTCCGTATGGGAAAAGCCGAATATTCGATTTTGGTCTGAATCGTATTGATTGATACTTTGGTAATAGGTCTGTATATTCTCATCTGGAATTTTCTGTCCTGTTTCTGTGTTTACAACAAATGGACTTGCATTAATGGGAGAAATCACAATTTTTTCCCCATCTTCTACAAAAAACAGTTGATCTTTCCTATCTTTCCTTGGTGAATAAATGGTTAAATTTGACAAAATCTCTACTTTGCTAGTATTTATGCTCATAGAACAAATATGGTTGGTTACGTTTGTTTTTTCAGACACATGACTATATTGTTCGATCCGCCTGATAAAAAACAAGCGATGTTGTTGAGTGGAGTAGTAGGGAAAATCGTCATTTCCATTTGTCAATGCTTGGACGTTTCCAGTTTTTGGTATGAATAATCGTATTCCATGACCGTTTGAATCAGCGAAAAAAACATATTCTGTGGTTACGTCTTCATTGGAAAAAAACGCCTTTCTATTGAGGATTGATGAACAACCAACGGTATCAAGAGAAAAACAAATAAACAGGAAGAGGGTTACATATCGAATTGCACTTTGCAAATGAACTTTTTTGAAAAATTGTAATTTTTTTTCCATGGGTGTATTATATCTATATACAGAAAGGTAAAAAGTGCTATGAAAAAACGAATATTTATTCCGATTCTACTTTTTGTTTTTTGTTGTTCATTGGGGTTTCATTCTAGTAATGCTCAAAGTAGTGATATTGTTCACGAGTATTCAATGGAAGAATATCCGGATTGGGTTGTATTCGATAAAAATGTAATCTTTGAGATTTTTACTGCTACATGGTGTGGTTGGTGTTACAAGGCGTATGATTTGTTTGAAGCTTTGCGTGATACATATGGAGAAAAAACAGTCACCAATATCCGATACCACTGCCAAGATGAAATTTCTATGGAAACGATAAAAGATCGCATTTATTATTATGGAATTAGTGGATATCCAACTGTCATAGCAAACGGAAATACTAAACAAACCGGTGTCTCAGATGATTGGTTAGAGAAGTTTTCCAAAGTCATTGAAAATGAACTCAGCGAATCTCCTGATGTAGCACTTCATTCTAACATCACAGTTCGAGATCAAGAAATCTTTTTTGACGTTTTCTTATATTCTCCACATCGTCAAATTGAAGGAGATTTCATGGGATTGACAATGGTGAGTGGAGTTACGATTGATGATTCTGTTCACGACTATGTTGCAGAAAGTATTTTTCCCTCTTTTGATGGTTTTCATATGATTCTTCAACCAAAAAAAATCTACTATCTTCAATTTTATTTGCCCATGACAAAATCTGTAGATTCAAAGTTTTACAGTACTCTCTGTATATTTCAAAACTTAGCAACCAAAGAGATTTATAATTCCCAATTTTGCTCTCTATACTCACATATGATTGTCGATACAACTCCTAAAGTTTTTGAACAAGACGTTCCTCGAGATCATCAATTTGAGCTACAATTTCATGATGGTATCATCATTAAAACGCTTCAGTCCATTCAATTTTACTTTTTGGATCAAGAAGGTGATGTTGTCGAATCTGAATGGTCCTACAATGCTACATTGAAATCATTGACTATATCGCCGCGTCAACTTCTTAAACCTAAAACTGGTTATGTTCTTGTAGTTAAGGGGGGAGAGGATTCTTTTAAATCTGTTAATCAGCAAAATCTATATCACGATTTTTTTATTCCATTTAAAACTTCTGCTGAACCAGAGATCAACCTTTATTATTCCACTTCACTTCTTACCTTTGACAATGTTTCAGTCATTGATGAGCCTTCTTCTTATGTATATGTTGAGGAAACTCATGGCAATGATGTTCGATTGAAAGTCAACTCTCAAGCCCGATGGATACAATGTAATCCATCTGAGATTCATTCTTCAGAGGGTTACATCTATATTCAATTGGATCCCTTATTTATGGCAAATGGAAAAAACACGGGTACGATAGAAATTCAATCATTAGTAGGAACTCACTTTATTAAGGTGGAAGCTTATCGATTGAGTGATAAGTACCCAAGTATTCGATTAGATCCACATCCTCTTATTACAACACTAAACACGATTCAAATTTCAGGGAAAACTGATGGGTACAAAGTGTTTTACTTTGAGAAAGAGATTCCGGTTCAGAATGATGGCCGATTTACTTTATTGGTTGCATTGAAAGATGGAATGAATCACGTTTTGATTGAATCAAAGAATATGCGAGGGAATACTTCGACCTATCCTGCAATAATTTTGAAGATAAATCCTCAGTCTGATTCCTGAACAACTATTCTGGGAATAGCAGTGGATAGATTGCACATAATTTCGTAGGGTATGGTATTGGCCCAAGTGGCAACATCTTGTGCAGTAATTTCTACATCGTCTTCTTTACCGATAATTGTGACTTGATCGCTTACTTTTGCCTCTTCACAGGATGTAATATCAATGACAAATTGATTCATGCAGACATTTCCAATAATAGGGTACTTATTTTTTTTGTACAACACCCAGCCACGATTAGATAACGATAATGGAATTCCATCTGCATAACCAATGGGAATAATCGCTATTTTTGTAGGGCGAGTTGTTTTGTATGTTCGGTTGTAACTGATGTAAGCGTCTTTGGGAAGTGTACGAACAACGCTTATATAGGATAGAACAGATAGAACCGGACTCCAATTTGCCTGGTCCTTTGGAAAAGGACTAATCCCGTACAAGATAAGTCCTGGTCGGATTGCATTGTATTGATATTGTGGATATCGCAGAAAAGCGGCACTATTACACGCATGCAATAGTGGTTCTTGGGAAGTAAAACCATGAATCTCTTTTAGTGCTTTTTCGAAATTCTGGCTTTGCCATTGGGTGTAGTCAGATGAGAGATCACTTGCGTCCGAGTAATGTGTGCAGATTCCTTCCAATCGGCTTTTTGCTTCTCTGTCTTGTATGTAATGAAAAACTTGTTGTAATTCAGATTGAAGAAAGCCAATCCTTCCCATCCCCGTGTCAATTTTTAAGTGGAAGGGTAAAGACTCTAGGGTTTTATCTTCTAAAAAAACCTGCAATTCTTTAAAAGAACCAATAACAGGTGTTAAGTTGAATTGAAGCAAAGCCTTCATATGTGGTTGTAGCAAGGAGCCAAAGATGAGAGTAGGGATTTGAATATTGTGTTTCCGAAGCTGAATCCCTTCTTCAATGGTGAAAACACCAAAGGAGTCGATTTGTAATGTAGAAAGTAATGAAGATACGGGTATAATCCCATGACCGTACGCGTTGGATTTTACCATTCCAATCACTCGGGTATCTTTTGATTTTGTTTTTTGAATGCATTGGTAATTCTTTTTGAGATGGTTTAAATGGATAATAATTTTATTTGATGGAAACTTGTGTAATGCTGTCAATTCGTGTTCGTCTATCGTTGTAAATTTTACCATAAGGACAAAGTTAGTAGAAATCATATTTTTGTCAAGAAGATGGATCATTTCTCTTTGAGGACTTGACTTTGGAAAGTGTGAAAATATAGTTTCATCATGCTGTTTGATAGATTTAGAATAGCTATATCTGTAATTGTTGTGGTTTTTTCTTTTGGTTTCATTATTCCCATCGAAACGTCTATTGCTTCGGGTGATCTTCAAATTATGGAACCTTCTCCAGGAGAAGTAATTTCTGGCTTTATTCCCGTTGTTGTTAAAGCGAGTGGTGAGACTTTATCTTTATCGCTTAAGGTTATTGATAAAAAAGGACATACCAATAACTATTCTTTTTCCTATTCTGATCATTTCTATCGGATTAACCTAAATACAAAAAGCCTTACCAACGGAAATCACTATCTTTATGTTGTTCAAAATGACACAAAAGCGATTCTTGATTCTCCTGTCACATCAGTTGTTGTGGACAATACACAACCTTCTTTGCAAGCTGGAGTTTCTTCAAAATTAGTACGAAGTGGCACAGCTCTTACTATATTTCTTGATACTACAAGTGAATTGGAACATGTGGATGCGCACATTGATGATCAAATTCGAATTGCCATGCAGTATTCATCTGAAGATCAGAAATGGATCACTCGATTTTTTGTTCCCTATACAATGACCGAAGGTTCTCATGTAATTAAAATTGTATGCAAAGATTCAAAAGGATCCATTGTTCAGAATGATGTAAATTTTATGATTTGTAATTCAGAGCCTTTTTTTACCTACCCCTCCACCGGATTATCTGTTCTTACCAATTCCATTGTGTTAAAAGGAATCTTTAGCCCAGGTAGTGTTTTGTATTTGTATCGCAAATCATCTTATGGCCTGGAGTATATCGAAGAATTAAAAACGAATCATCAAGGGGATTGGATTTCTCAACCAGTCTTTTTGAGCGATGGTTTGAATACTTTTTCTGTTCATGCAAATAAAGATGCAGAACCAATATGTGTTTTTCCTTCACAACAAGTCGCCATTGAGTATTTTTCCAAAGGATTGGTTGTTTTAAACTATCATGATATTTGCGAAGATGGAAATGTGTTTTCTAGATCCCCACATCAGTTCAAAGCTGACATGGAATACCTTCTCGAGAATGATTTTCAATTCGTATCCCCCACACTATACTTGAGTCACATTGAAGGTCGAGCTGATTTACCTTCAAAACCTGTGTTAATAACTTTTGATGACGGTTTAAAAGGGGTGTATACTTATGCATATCCAGTTTTGAAAGAATTGGGATTGTCGGGATTTTTCTTTCTTCTTGTAAGCCGAGTTGAAACTACGGACCACTATGTTTCTTGGGATGAATGCATGGAAATGCAGTCTAGTAGAGTTTTTAGTTTAGAATCCCATACGCTGAATTCACATTATTTTGTTGATGATACAGAAGGTAGGCATGCGGCTTTAATAAGCAGAATGCCCCTTCCAGACGGGACAGTTGAGACTACTGCTCAATATGCAAAGAGAGTTTCGGAGGATCTTTTATTGTCAAAACAGATCATTGAAGAGAAGATACAAAAGAAAGTACATTTTTTAGCTATCCCCTTTGGATATGGCAATAATGACTTAAATAAAATCGTACGAAATCAAGGGTATAAGGGTACGTTCAATTCTGGAGGAGGAGTGAATGTTCTTCCGATTTCTTCTGGTTGGGGCATTAAGCGTATCACGATCCGCAAAAACGACGATTTATCTGAAATTTTGTTCTAGGAGGATGATGTGAAATTGTTTGAATATCAAGCAAAAGAAGTTTTTCGAGATGCTGGTATACGGATACCGAAAGAATCGATGGTGACTACTCCCCAAGATGCCGTAAAAGTAGCCAATGACCCTGTTGGTTACCCATGTGTGCTAAAAGCACAGGTGCCCGTAGGAGGAAGAGGTAAAGCAGGTGGGGTGAAGGTTGCAAATAATGCTCAAGAAGTTCTTCAACTCGCTTCACAAATCTTAGGTATGGATATAAAGGGCTGTTTGGTAGATAGAATTCTCGTTTCCGAAGCCATATCTTTTCAAAATGAATATTACCTGAGCGTTGTCCTCCATCGTGCATCGCGCAAACCCATGGTCATTATGTCTCCTGCTGGTGGGGTAGATATTGAAGACATTAGTAAAAACCAACCCGAGAAGATTTTTAAAGAAGAATTCGACTTTATCTTAGGCTTTAAAGATTATAGTTTGACAAAGACCTACAAAAAGATGTTCCAACACCAACAAAACATTCCGACATACCAGGAATTTAAGGCGTTCTTAGTGAAACTCATCGGAGTTTATTTTGAGAAAGATGCAACCTTGGTTGAAATTAATCCTCTCATTATTCATGAAAAAGAGTGTATGGCTCTTGATGCAAAAATACTTCTTGATGACAACGGATTGGATTTTCACCCCGAATTCCAAAAGTACATTCTTTCCAATGCAGAAGAAACAGAACAGGAAAGAATGGCACGAGAAGCAAATTTAACATACATTTCATTGGATGGTTCAATTGCTTGTATGGTTAACGGTGCAGGCTTGGCTATGGCGACCATGGATACCATTAAGCATTTTGGTGGGAAACCAGCCAATTTTCTGGATATTGGAGGTAGTTCCAATCCTGAAAAAGTAGTCAATGCTTTGAAGATTATTGCCTCTAATCCTAAAGTGAATGCAGTATTAATCAATATATTTGGTGGAATTACACGATGTGATGATATTGCTCAAGGTTTCCGACAAGGACTTGAAAAAGTGGATTTCCAACTGCCAATATCTTGTAGAATTATTGGTACCAATGACGAAATTGCTAGAAATATCATGAGAGAGATACAAATCCCAGTGACTACCGATATGGACGAAGCAGTACGAAACGTTGTGAAAATGGCGAAAGGGGAATAACATGAGCATATTGATCAATGAAAAATCAAAAGTAATTGTTCAAGGTATCACCGGCCGGGATGGATCATTCCATGCAGAACAAATGATCCAGTATGGCACCCATGTTGTTGGTGGAGTTACGCCTGGGAAAGGTGGAAGTACCATTCTGGGAGTTCCCATTTTTGACTCAATGCAAGAAGCTGTTTCTGAAACACAAGCTGATGTTTCACTGATTTTTGTACCTTCTGCGTATGCATCAGATGCTGTAATTGAGGCTGTTGATGCAGGTATTCAGTTGATTGTGTGCATCACTGAAGGCATACCAGTAAACCAGATGATAAAAGCACAAGCATATCTTGCTACGAAATCTAATGTGAGGCTTATCGGTCCTAATTGCCCCGGAGTTATTTCGCCTGGAAAATGTAAAGTTGGTATACTTCCTGGGCATATTTTCAAACAAGGAAATGTTGGTGTTGTTTCTAGAAGTGGAACGCTCACTTACGAAATAGTGTACGGCTTGACGACAGCAGGTTTTGGAGAATCCACATGTATTGGCATCGGTGGAGATCCGATCATTGGAACGGATTTCATTGATGTTCTTTCCATGTTTAACGACGATCCTCAAACAGAATCCATTGTTCTTATCGGAGAAATTGGAGGAGATGCAGAAGAAAAAGCAGCTGACTTTATTAAGGAAAATATTCAGAAAAAAGTCGTTGCTTTTATTGCTGGCGTAACGGCTCCTCCAGAAAAGAGAATGGGACATGCTGGTGCCATTATATCTCAGGGAATGGGAACTGCACAGGGTAAAGTAGAAGCATTTCAGAATGTTGGGGTTAAAATTGCCTCAATTCCATCCCAAGTGGCGGATTTGTTAAAATGAAAGCAACCATTATAGGCAATGAAACTAGTGGCAAACAAGGGTTGTTTGATATTTTAACAGAAGGGAATACTTTCAAAAGCAAGGGAAAGCTCCTTGGTTCTGCCAATGTTCCTGATCAAAGAGTAGATGTAATGTCTTCTGTATTTAAACCAAAAAAAACTACTTATGCACAACTCCAATTTCTTTCTGTATCACTTGAGCCTGTTTTTCCCTTCGAAGACTTACGATCCTCCGACGTTTTTGTTTTTGTCATTAAGGCATACCCTCAATATCCAGGAGATGAGATAAATGTCTTAAAAGAATATGAGGATATTGATATGCTTTTTCGGGTTAAGGATATAGAGCTTCTGGAAAGGTTTATTGATCGTCATAAAAAAGACCCAAAGGCGAAAAAAGAAGTCGATGAATGCACACAACTTATCCCATTGATTGAAAACCAACAACATATATCGGATTCAGAGATTCTTCATTCTGATGTAGTTAAAAATCTAGGTTTGCATTCTGTAATCCCTAGAATTGTTGTTTTTAACATATCAGAAGATGATATTCAAGCAGATTCTTCTTTTGAAGAAGTATGGAAGCAATCTTATGGTGCAATTCCCTATACCAAAATTTGTATTACGCTCGAAGAAGAGTTGAGTTTACTGAGTGAAAATGATCGAAAAGAATTGATGAAGGAATACGCCATTGAAGAACCCGGTTTCAACCACCTCATACACGCTGTATATGATCATTTGGGATTACAAACATTCTTTACTGTTGGTGAGGATGAAGTGAAGGCATGGACGATACAAAAAAACACCCCCGCTCTGGAAGCTGCAGGAAAGATTCATAGTGATATCAAAAAAGGCTTTATACGAGCAGAGATTATCCACTATGAAGATTTCAAAAAGCACAATTTTTCGATGAAAGAATGTAAAGAAAATGGATGCTTTTTCGTTGAGGGTAAAGAGTATGTTCTGCAAGATGGCGATATTATGCATGTTCGATTTAATATTTGACGGACATGGCAGAAAAAGAAATGACCAGACGAATTTGGAATATTTCAGAACTAATTGTTCCCCGTAGCGATCACGGAAAACCAATTCGTGGAAAATTGCAAAATGAGATTAACCGTATTCCTCAAGCATATGTAGCTATACAGAATGGAAAGATTCTTGATTTTGGTCCGATGATCAAATGTCCAAAAGAATACTTGGTGTTTCCAGAAACTGATGCAAACCAAAAAGTTGTAATGCCAGGGTTTGTTGATCCTCATACACATCTTGTTTTTGCCGGTCAGAGAGCGAAAGAATTTGCATTGCGTTTACAAGGAGCAGATTATTTGACCATTCTTTCTGCAGGAGGGGGAATACTGGAAACGGTACGCGCAGTTCGTAACGCAAGTCTTGATGACCTTATCCACAATACTGTGTCTCGCATGAAAGAATGTCTTGTTTATGGAACCACTGCATTTGAAATAAAAAGCGGTTATGGTCTTACCCTTCAAGATGAAGTAAAAATGTTACAATCTGCAACTGAAGCTTCAAAGCGCGTTGGAGTCTGTATATCTCGAACTTTATTAGCAGCCCATGCGGTTCCCCCGGAGTTTACAGGGGATGCTGAAGGATATGTGCAGTACATGAATACGACAATTACACCTTATGTGGGTGAAAATCGATTAGCAGAAAATATCGATGTATTTTGCGAAGAAGGTGTTTTTTCAGCTGAACAAGCTGAACGGATACTAAGAAAGGGAATAGAATACGGTTTGCAACCAAAACTCCATATTGATGAGTTTAAATCAATTGGGGGATTACCAGTAGCTGCAAAATTAAAAGCAATATCAGTTGATCACATGATGGTTTCAAACCCTTCAGAGTTTCCTGCTTTTCGTGAAGCAGGAGGTGTGGCAGTGGTTTTGCCTGGAACCTGTTTTGGTTTATCTCATGGGCAAAAAGATTACAATTATGCAAATCGGCTCATTGCAGCAGATATACCAGTTGCACTGGGTACCGATTTAAACCCAGGTACTTGTATGTGCGGTTCAATGCAAATGATGATAGAAATAGCAATTTTACAAATGGGACTTACTATTCCAGCTGCCATTAATGCAGCAACTGTGAATGCATCATTTGCTTGTGGTTTACAAGATGCAACGGGCGCCATAGAGAGAGGGAAAAGAGCTGATTTGATAATATTATCAATTGAGTCTTTGGAAGAATTTCCTTATCGTTTTGGACTCAATAAAGTTACAAGAGTGTTACTAAATGGAATTGATTTTGCTCCATAGATCGTGTATTATTTTCTTAAATTCAAGTATTTGTTAAAAATTTATATGGGTTATGATTCAGTTTTGATGAATTGTAATTCAAGGGGGTTTTTTACGATGAAGCATCGACTGA
>CAZOYI010000243.1:0-1795 GCA_964583965.1 uncultured Caldisericota bacterium | reverse complement strand
ATGGAGTTTCTAGCAGATATGATCCGGGAAATCCTCATGGAAGATGAAGATGGAATTATCCCTCTGGTACCCAACGCTGGTGAAAAGGTACTACTGGACCGCATCGAAGAAAAATTCCGCGAGAAAGGTTTCAGTTCTGCCCAGTATTCCAGTTTCGATACAGTGCTTGGACGCCCTATCCAAGAGTATTTGAACAAATACTTCTTTACAGAATTGTCCGACCACTTAAACTTGTTTATGTATCTGCCCAAGACACCCTTTATCTGGCATCTATCCAGCGGCCCGGAACAAGGGTTTGATTGTTACATCATTATTTACAAATGGAGCCGCGATAAACTACTGCGTCTACGTTCAGTTTACATCGAACACCGGGAACGCGCATTAGTTAACCGGCAGAGTGACCTTTCCGACAATGAAAGTGCTGATGCCCAGAACGAAAAAGATCTCATCTTTAGACAGCTTAAAGAGATTGAAACCTTCAAGACAAAGATTGATGAACTGCTGGCTGAAGGTTACAATCCTATTCTTGATGACGGCGTCGGCAAAAACATTGCTCCCCTGCAGAAAAAGAAAATGATCCCCTACGAGGTGCTCAATGAAGGACAACTTAAAAAGTATCTTCATGCAGATTGGTAATAGGAATATACACATGATTGTATATACCATAGTATTCATATGTGGAGGTTGAAATGACTACCAAAACTCCTGATATTTTTAAATACGGTGCTACGTGGCTTAGAGCTGATTTTCATCTTCACACCAGGGTAGACAAGGAGTTTCAGTATTCTGATGAAGAAGAATACTATTACTCTAAATATGTGGATGCATTGGAAAAAAGCGGAATTAGGCTTGGGGTGATTACTAACCACAACAAGTTTGATTGTGAAGAATTCAAAGTTCTGAAGAAGGCAGCCTTCAAAAAAGAAATATGCCTGCTTCCGGGGGTTGAATTATCTGTAAATGATGGCTCAAATGGCGTTCATACATTGATTGTCTTTAGCGATCAATGGCTGGAAAACAATAACAATTACATATCACCCTTCATCACAACCATGTTTCCCGGGAAATCCGAATTAGAGTACCAGAATGAAAATGGGAGAAGCGATAAAAACATACTACAGGCAGTTGAAGAGTTGGAAAAAACAGGTCGTGACTACTTTCTCATTTTTGCCCATGTAGAACAAAAAAGTGGGTTGTGGAGTGAAATGGGCGGAGGAAAACTCGGGGATTTTAAGGATAAAAGATATGAAACAGTGCGTCGCAGGACTCTTGGGTTTCAGAAGGTTCGAACACACGATAAATTAGATAAGGTTTGTAGAGTGAAGGTAAAAAACTGGCTTGGTGATTGGTATCCAGCCGAAGTTGAAGGCTCAGACTGCAAAGACATCGCCAGCATTGGCAATGGTGAAAAGTGTTTTCTCAAATTGGGAGATTTTAGCTTTGATGCCGTAAAATATGCTTTGATCGATAAAAACAATCGTGTTTCAAAGGGTCCTGTTCAACATAAGCACTCGCATATTCGTTCAATCCGTTTTACCGGGGGAACACTAAAAAACCAGGAGCTTCATTTTTCCCCAGAACTGAATACGCTGATTGGTATTCGAGGGAGTGGTAAATCCTCAGTAATTGAGGTGCTTCGTTATGCCCTTGAGATTTCATTTGGTGACAAACCTATAGATGAAGCATATAAGAAAAATCTTGTAGGTTTTACGCTAGGTAGCGGGGGTAAAGTTGAGATTGATGCGATTGATCGCTATGGACAAAAGTATACTATTAGACGAGTATGGAAGGAACC
>CAZOYI010000242.1:0-9103 GCA_964583965.1 uncultured Caldisericota bacterium | reverse complement strand
GAATAATGTAGGATTTTCATTGGTTGAAATTTTATCCACTTGCCCCACCAATTGGGGTATGAAGCCAGTTGATGCTTTAAAAAGGATCGAAAATGAAACTATGAATTATTACCCACTTGGTGAATTTAAAAACGTGGAGGGTCTATAATGAGATTTGAAGTATGTGCTGCTGGATTTGGCGGTCAGGGAGTAATGGCCATTGGTCAACTAATTTCCTATGCTGCTGTAGATGAAAACCGATTTGTCCTATTCCTTCCATCCTATGGTCCTGAAATGCGAGGAGGAACTGCTAATTGCGTATGTATTGTATCAGACCATGAGATTGGATCTCCTATCGTACCTAAAAATGAGTGTGCCATTGTAATGAACACACCCTCTTTTTTAAAGTTTGAACCCACGATTGAAAAAAATGGTACTCTACTAGTAAATTCTGCTCTCATTAACGAAAAATCAAAACGAGACGATATTGATGTACGTTATATTCCAGCTAACTTTATTGCTCAAGAAGCTGGAAACAAAATTGTTGCCAATATCGTTATGCTTGGTGCTCTTCTGAAACTAAAGAAATTTGCAAAAACAGATACGATTCAAAATGTAATAAAAGAAAAATTTGAAGCAAAGGGACCAAAAATAGTTGACATCAATATGAAAGCTCTGCAAATGGGTTTAGATGCAATATGACAACATTTCGTAAAAATCGCTTAAAAGATTTTTTTGAACAACTACTTAGATCAGATGGCGTTTCTAAACGTGAAGAGAATACAGTATCTGTTGTTCAGAACATTCTTTCCGACCTTCCTGTCAATATTGTACCAAATGCATCGAAGTCAAAAACCCGACATAACCTATACATTAAGCTGCCTAAGAGGGGAGTAACAAGCTCCCCTCCCATTTTGCTTTCTGCACATATGGATACGGTTGAACCGACTTCCAATATACAGTTTACATGCCAGAATGATCAATATGTTACAGATGGAAACACTATTCTCGGTTCTGACGATAAAGCAGGTGTAGCTGCTATTTTAGAATGTCTCTTTTCTGTGCATGAGTCCAACAAATCCCACCCCGATATCGAAGTTGCATTAACAGTTGAAGAAGAAATAGGACTTGAAGGTGCAAAAGATTTTGACACTACGCTGATTCAAGCTAAACAAGGTATTGTGATCGATGCAGATGGAGATCCCGGTATTATTATGTTTGCAGGACCTTCCCAAGTAGTTTTCGAAGTCAACATACAGGGTAAAGCTGCTCATGCCGGCATGTCACCTGAAGAAGGTAAAAGTGCAATTCTATTCGCCAGTGAGTGCATTTCAAAAATACCTTTTGGGAGAATTGACTTTGAAACTACTACCAATATTGGAAAAATCGAAGGCGGTAAAGCTACCAATATAGTTGCAGAACACTGTTTTTTAAATGGTGAAATACGTTCACACAATCCTACAAAATTAGAGATAGTGAAGAATCAAATTAAAACAATTTTCGAAAGCGGTTCTTTATTAGGGTATAACATCCTATTTAAGGACAGTTACGCCTACAGATCCTTTTCTTTTCACCAAGATACTCCCATCATTCAGAGAGTTTCTAATGCTATGGAAACCATTGGTCTTGATCCTGAATTAAAAGTATGTGGCGGTGGATGTGATGCCAATATCTTTAACGAAACAATTCCTTCTATGGAATGTGTAAATCTTGCTTGTGGTATGACCGATGTGCATACTCATAAAGAGAATATATATTTCACAGATATTGAAAAAATCACAGAACTTCTGATTCAAGTTTGTACCATGGAAGGATAACAACATTATGTATATTCTTTTATCGCATATGCTTCACCATGCTCAAGAAAACAAATATGCTGTAGGCGCCTTTAACGTCAACACATTCGAATATGCAGATGCGTTTATACAGGCTGCTGAAGAAGTTAATTCTCCCCTTATACTACAGTTTTCTCCTGGTGTATTACGTACATATCAGTCTTCCTTTCTTGTATCAGCCTGTGCTGCTATTGCCAATGAATCATCGGCACCAATTTGTCTTCATGTTGATCATGCCAAGAGTATTGCTGATATTCAGCTTTCACTCTTTTCAAGAGTTTTTCGTTCTTTTATGATCGATGGCTCCGCACTTCCCTTAGAAGAAAATATTAAACTTACAAATGAAACGTTCGAGCTTCTTAACTCTGACTTTCAATCAAAAGGAAGCAAAGATTTTTCCATTGAAGCAGAAATAGGACATGTAGGTACATCTCAAAAAGATCCTTCAAACAGTACCACAATTGAAGAAGTAAATCAATTTGTAAATGCAACCAAAATTGATGCATTAGCGGTATCTATTGGCAATATTCATGGAGAAAATGACCGAGACACTAAATTGGATATCCCTTTACTTAACCGGATTCGGAATAATTGTCCAATACCTCTCGTTCTGCACGGTTCTTCTGGTGTACAGCCTACTCAGATTCAAAAAGCCATATTGAGTGGAATCACCAAAGTCAATGTCAATACGTATTTTAAAAATGCATTTACCGATACCATCTGTAAAAATTATGAAGAAAAAGGTAAACAATTTTTTAGAGAGTACAAACTCTATCATTCACCAATTCATGAAACATTAAAAACAAAAGCCATTGAAATGTTTCGTCTACTTGGATCTATCAATCAAAATAAAAACATACTTTCTTCTATGTAAGTATTAGTCAATCGAAGAAAAATTCCATCGTTTTAAAGACCACATCAGAGTAATATCTTTACTAAACTCAATCGGGTAGCGATTCAGCAGCAATGTATCAATCATTGTGCAGTATTGAATATAACTACTTTCATTGTAGCTTAAGCCAGAGAAAGTGTAAACACGCGGCATTTTTACATTCCAGCCATTTGTTGATGTGATTTGATCATTGGCATGAAAAAGCCATCCTTGATCATCTTTGTAAGCAGAAAATAAGTATCGATTCTGTTGATCTGGTTTGTCAATTTTAGAGACATAAATAGCAACATCAGAAAAATATTCAGTTACATATCCGTCCGTATTGGTGCATCTGATAATGATAGGAATATCAATTCTTGCTGAACCCCAATCGAAATGATTTGGATTTTCATAACCAGCATTTTTCATCATAGTAATGACTTGATCAATGAGGGTTTTACGTTCTGAAGGAGTGATATCACGATCACTTTTTTGTACTTTGTAATGATGAGGTAAATAATAATAAAGTTCTTCACTTGAAGGAAGCCAAGTGACTTGTTCTATTTGTACGGTTTGATGTCCTTGTTCGATAAAGGGAAGATCAGAATAGAAGAATGGATTCCATATTTGAGCGGAAACAAGCAGAGTTAAACCTTTTAAAGTATCCGGACTGCTATTTTCAGGTATTTCCGATTGAAGATGCTGCAAATAATAGGTGAAAAATAAAGAAGGAGATGGATAAAGAGGGGGATAGTCAACGATACTATGAAACGCTTCCGACGTCCCAATTTCTACAAGGCAAGGTGAATTAGAAGCAATAGAAAAAATCCATAGTTCAGATTTTTCAAACCGAACACCGCTAATGTGAAATGTATTTGTTTCTTTCCCAAAATTACACAAGACTCGTATTTGGGGGAAATAATGAGCCTTCCAGTTACCACGATGAGATATAAGTAGTATTGGCAAAGAAACAGGATATACTTTTGCGCTTTGAATTTTCTTACCTTCTAAAGCACTACAAGATTCAACAAATTCTCGTATTAGGGTGATGTCCTTTTCTGCAAGATCATATGAATCGGTTTTCACCCAACACTGACGTGGAAGAAAAGAATAAAGCTCTGAAAATGAGGATGCAGTTTCAATCGTATCTGATATAGGTTCTGTTGCAAAGCTTACTTGAGAAAGGGATAAGAATAACAATACAACGAACGACACAATCCATTTCTTCTTCATATTAGCTCCATTTCTTTTTGTTTCGAGTCATTAAAAGATTAACCATTCACAATTGTTGTACAAGGTTTTTTTAAAAGTGCAAATTTACCAGAATAAAAAAGTGAATATCTACGAAAAAAACGTTTCACTCATTGCAATATGATACAAATTGTAGTATAAAATAGTGTGAAAATGGAGGGTTTTAATCCTTATTGGGAGAAAGATCCTCTTTTTTTATTTTTTTGATTAAAAAATTTCCAAAGTTCTTTCTAAATCACCATGAAGATACGATAATATCATCCCATAATTCGTAAATGGTACTCCACTTTTTTTTGCTTTGCGAATACGATGTTGAATTTCTTGTCGATTCAAAATACATCCTCCGCAGTGTATAATCAATCGTTATTTCGTGATAGTCTTTGGAAAATCGTGTTCTGCGTGAATATCAAATAGTAGTTTTTTCCGGTAAAAACTGCTATCATGGATGGGTTTGAGTTCCATTGTTTTTTGTACAGGATCGGTTGTAGTACCGGGTTCTGGTGATATGATAGACACATTCTGAGCAGTTATAGCATTTAATAAAGTGCTTTTACCGGCATTTGTTTGCCCAAGAATCCCAATATGCAGACGCATGCTTTTAATGGTGGACACGAATAGGTTCTCCTTTCGTAAAAGAAGGTTTCTTTCCTGCTTTTTCAATAAAACGACACGTTTTTTCAAGTGTTAATGACTGTTTATGGTTGTAAATGGAATACAACTTTTTTACCATGTCGGGTGTGTAATTGATCATAAATACATTTGCAACGTCATGGATAGATTGTATTGTCTCTTGGTCTCCAACAAGGCTATGATATGCAGTGGTGATTGGAATCATGGTCTGTGGATCAAAAATCCGGGAACAAACCATACTACGATGAACTATGATTGGATCGCCACAAGGTTGATTTTCTAAAGGTGTTCCATTTGCAGGTAGAAATAACCCAATTCCCCATATATCAAATTGATTCTGTTGCAAGAAAAGAAGTTCCTGGTAAACATCTTCAAAAGTTTGCCCTGGTAGACCTGATAAGAACCCAGAACCAACAATAAATCCCACTTTTTTTAAAAGCTGTTGAGCATTCAAACGCGAAGATAACTCTTGTGATGGATGCATATTTCGATAAATGATTGGATTGCATGATTCATGTTTCATTAAAAAACGACTTGCACCCGATGTTCGAAATTTTTTATAGGCTGGGAGACTTCTTTCACCAATCGATAATGTAATCGCCATATCTGAAAATAGAGATCGTATCTCATAGCAAAGATGAGCAATCACGGAATTGGTATAAAAAAGGTCTTCTCCTGATTGTAAAACAACCGAGCGCAGTCCATCTCGATAAATGCGTTTCACAGTTTCTAGTATCTCTTCAACTGTTAATCGATAACGAAGAATGGAAGAATTTTGAATCCGAAGTCCGCAATAATGGCAGGATTGTGAACAAAAATTCGAAAACTCTACAATACCCCGCAGAAATACATCCTTGTTGTAATATTTTTCTGTTAAGATAAGGGATTGTTGTACAAATATATGGTCCTGCAAAGAAGGACTTTCATTTGCAGGACGTTTCAGATATGAAATAACAGATTCCTTAGAAATAGAGATCCCGAGCACCTTGCTTCGTTAGTGAATATTTTTCAACCAGTGCTTTAAATTCGGATGCAGGAAAAGTAGATTCAACTTCGTGTAACTCTTTTTCAATAACTTTTTCACCGATCCTTTTTGTTTTAGGAGAAGCAAAATCATCAAGCCACTCGCGAAAAGTGAGAATTGCATTTAACTTGCAAAACTGGCCTTCTATACCGCTGCGGAGTAAGTTCATGATTTTCTTCCCCGTCCGTCCGCAGCGATATCCTGCGGTACAAAATGAGGTAATACACCCTTCCTCTGATAATTCTCGTATTACTTCATCCAAGGATCGATTATCGCCCATCATGAATTGTTGCTCTTTTTCTTCTTGCGAAAACGTGGTTTCATAACCACCAACTTTCATGTTGGTAGAAGCATCCCTCTGGGTCATGATGGGAAATAAAACTCTCAGAATGTTTTCCTTTTCTCGTGCAGTAATGATTAATCCCGTATAAGGAATAGCCAATCGGATCAGAACTGGAATTTTTAAAAAAACATTATCATTGACTAGATATTTTGAGTGAACGGATAGATCTGAATTCATAGCAGGTTGTAAACGAGGAATTGAAATAGTGTGAGGACCAATTCCAAATTGATTTTCCAATTCAATTGAGTGTGAAAGAAGCCCCAAAAGTTCGTATCTCCAATCGTATAAACCAAACAATGCACCAATTCCTACATCATCTACACCAGCTTCTTGTGCCCTATGCATACAATAAAGACGCCACTCGTAATTGCCTTTTATTGTGTTTTGCGGATGAATTTTTTCGTATGTGTTTTGATGATAGGTTTCTTGAAAAACTTGATATGTACCGATACCAGCATGTTTTAGACTTTGTAAATCTTGGATAGACATCGGTGCAGCATTAATGTTTACCCTTCTTATCGATCCAGTCCCATTTTTTGTTATTTCTTTCACGCTATAGATGGTCTGCAAGGATTCAACCATATACTCCACATTCGATAGTGGGTGCTCACCTACAACACTGATCAATCGTTTGTGACCAATTTTACCTGCAAGTACTTTGGTTTCCTCGCGAATTTCATCCATCGTGAGTCTCTTTCTTACAATATCCGAATTGTCCCTTTTAAAGCCGCAATACTCACAATTGTTAACGCATAAATTAGACATATAAAGTGGAGCAAAAGTTACGATTTGATTGTCATATACTTTTCTTTTTACTTCCTCGGCTGCTTCATACATCTCATCCCATATAAAACAGTCTGTTACTTGCATCAATGTTGCAACTTCTTCGTGTGTTAGGGTTTGTATCTCTTTGGATTTTTGCAATATATCTCTCACGTGGCTTGGCGAGGTATCGTATTTTTTATTTAAAGTTGATTCAATGAATTCATCCGAGATAAAATGCTTCCTAGTTTTGTATTTATCGATTTCAGATTGCTTAATAACGTTGTTTGACCAATTTTTGTTCATATCAGTACTCATTAATTTCCTTCCTTTTGAGTAGACTTAGATTTAACTAAATTCGAAGTTACAGTTACATCTTGAATCATTCCTAGTTTACCAGTAAATGCACCAATATCATCGGTTGTACCATCTACCATGAGAGAGATGAGATGAACATTTCTCTTGTCGTAAGGAATATCCAAACGACCCACAATGATGTTTCCAAAATCAGATAAAAGAGAGTTCACTTTTTGAATAGATGAACTAGGATTGTTGACTACGATTGCGATTACGCCAACTCTACACATAAAAAAAGACTCCTTCAGATCCGGAGTGGGAGAACCAAAAAATGGTTAAATCTCCCCTGATCTCAGATAATATCCTTGATCTCAGGATCAAATTTAAATTTTAAAACGTAAAAACTGTTATCTCGTACAACCGTCTTCTTTAGGTATTTCAACCATGTTTGAAGACACACTGATACCTTTGATTTCCTGCAAGTCTTTTTCAAAGGACTTGATTTGATCTTCATTTGCATCAATCATGAGCGAAATAAAGGAAACATTTCTGGTGTCATAAGGCACACCCATTCGCCCAACAATGATGGGAGCATGATCAGATAAAATTTGATTTACCTTTGAAGCTGTACATTCACGATTTTTAACAACAATTCCAATTAGACCAACATGCGTGTTACTCATCGGTTACTCCTTGTTATATAGTAGTATTATTCACATTGCCACGTTCGGACATATTCCCATTTTTTAGGAACGTTACATGAAGGAGGATATTCAATCCATCTCCCATTTAAATCTCCAGCATTTGTGCTTAATTCAAAATGACAGACAGCAATCCCAATGTCAACTAATTGTAAGTCAAGAAGTAAAGTTTTAAACCCCATCCCAATAATTCCTTTATTTCGTTCAAGAAAAAAATGAAAAGATTGATCCCGTAACAAAACTCTCCAAGGTTGAAGATTCATACCAGAGGGTGCGATTCTCACCATTTAAGAGGTTCAGTATATGAAGGTAAAACATTGGGTTGCAATGGTGTGGATGGAGTATCCTGAAAAAAAATTTTATCCCAGGATTTTTTACGTTTTGGGGATGGAATATGTTCAGGATAACCAATAGGACTAACCATTCAAACTGGATATTCGGTTGTGATGTCAGAAATGGATTGAAAATGGTGCTGAGGGAAAACTCCTGTCCAAAAGGTGGAAAGCCCAAGTTCTGTGCAATATAGAATAATCCGTTCAAAACAAATACCAAATGAGAGGGAATTTATGGTAGAAGGATTTTATCGTATCCAAAAATTCCTCCTCAGGAAATGAATATATACAAACAAATGTTTTGCAAAAGCAGCCCCAATAATACATTGGCATGTACCTAATACACAAAACGTAGCTTCTACAGGATTCATACTATTGTCAGCACCATCTAATGAAGTGAGTACATTATCATTTTAAAAGCTTCGAGTTACATTCTCTACAATCATATCTTCTACTTTTTTGGATTCAACTTTAAAGGTTATTAATACCATATTTTCCTCCTAATTTCGGAAAAAAATTTTTGAAGAACACTAATCAGTAAATCAAAATAATCTATTAAAGTTCAAAATTTGAACTTTATTCGCCAATATACATTGAAGTTACTAATCAGGATGCCTAGATAAATTAAGGAGAGATGAAAATACTTTTGCTCCTATATCAATCGATTGATGTGTCGGGTAAAAATTTTTGTGATGGAGACCTACAGGTTTTTTACCTGGCTCGAGAGTTCCAAGCCAAAACATAAAACTAGGGTATACAGAGGAGAAATATCCATAGTCTTCTGCTGCCCAGGCTATCTTTGCTGTTTTAAAAGGAAAACGAGGGTGCAGGATTCTGTATGCGTTTTCATATAATACCTTGTTGTTTTGCACTGGCGGACAAGAAGAACCCTTTTCGATAAAATTCTTCGTTCCAATGGTAGATGATATGGTACACAAGATATCTTTGATCTGCTCTTGCATTAATTCTAATTTTGTAATGGATGATGCTCTTGCTGTCATAACCATTTTTCCTTGTGGTGGAATAATATTCCGAGCTATACCGGCTTCAACACGACCAATACCAAGAAAAGTCTCTT
>CAZOYI010000241.1:0-9806 GCA_964583965.1 uncultured Caldisericota bacterium | reverse complement strand
TTGCGGTCATCGACCAACCAATCGTTTTCATTGTAAACACCGTCGTTATTGTTATCAAAAAACGTTAGGTTGGTGGAAGAGAAAGACGTTAAAGGTCTTTTTGGACCGGTATCATCATCTTCTCCAAAGTCTTTGTCTTTCACTTGAACCAAGGATCCTTGACGATACGTTTCACCCTCAGCTACAACAATACACAATCTGCGGTCACCCGCAGAAATTTTACTGTCGTTATCGCGGTCTTCATAGATCCATTCACCAGCATCCAGCCGACCATTACCGGAACGGACATCTTTAGGATCTCCGGGGTTAGGACTATAGGTTGAATCAAAATACTTCACATTTCTCGGTAGTTGAGTATAATCCGGACCAGGTTGATAACGATAGTCCACAACGACACGGTCCCCTTTGCGAAGAGGATTCATCAAGCGAACGGTACCCGTCCGGTAGTCAAGTTCAAAATCGGCACCCACCAACTCCTTTGGATTAACACAAATGTTTCCGGAGGAAATCGTAGAATCCAAATTTGTTTCTTTGGGGAAAATGATCGAAATGGAATCTTTTCCCGCTTGAAGTGCAGAATTTACATTAAATTTCACTTGGTAGGATGCTTGCGTTCCTGCCGTTTTCGGGTACGGTGTAACCTGTATGTTTTGAGCATCTGCTCGGGTCATTTCAACAGTTGCAAACACAGAAACAACTAAGGTTACTGCGATTAAACTAGCTACAAATCGGATCGTCTTTTTCATAACCTACCCCCCTTTAAAGTTAACTGTAGGTTAAAGTGCCTAAAAAAATTAAACTTACTGTAAAATTAACATTACACTAGGTATTACAAAATACTACTTTTCTATAAAAGTATTTAAACAAAAGTTTTTTAAAAAATCAAGAAAAAACACCTTTTTTTTAGGTTTTTTCTCTTTTTTATAGAAAATAGTTTTTGAAAATGAAAAAGTTCATCCCAGAACGATTCTTATTTTATCGTTCCTAAAAGCTCATAGGAACGGAGCTTGTTGAACAAAGAGCGTCGGGAAATGCCCAAAATCTCTGCGGTTTTGGTTTTATTCCCTCCCTGCATCTGTAAAACTCGTTGAATATATTCCAATTCGAATTTTTTTGTTGCTTCCGAGAGGGTTAGCCCGAGATATATATCATCTGGATCAACTTTTTGTTCAGTGGACTTATGAAAAAGAAATGTTGGTAAATTCTCTTTAGTAATGAAATTACTTTTTGCAGAAATAATGCCATGGGTTAATACATTTTTGAATTCTTCTACGTTTCCGGGCCAAGAATATGCTTTAAAAATGTCCAGAGCATCGGAAGAAAATCCCTTTACATTTTTCTCGTACCGGGTATTCAACTCTTCTAACAAATGAAGTCCCACCTCTTCAATATCCTCGATTCGTTCACGAAGAGGAGGAAGATGAATGCGAACGGTGGAAAGTTTAAAAAACAGCTGCTCATGGAATTGACCCTGTTTCACTTTTTCCGAAATATCAACAGTACTCGAAGAAACAAAACGAGAAAGAGTATCTTTCGAAATTTTCTGGAATAAAACTTCTTGCCCTTTTTTGGAGAGAAGCTGTATGTTTTTTATGTATATAGTAGTATTCGTACCCATTTGTATATTGGCACACTCTTCTTGCAGTGCGCCGGTATCTTCATAGCAAGAAACAACATAAAAGGTTCCTTCCGACACGGCTGATTTTTCATACAACGTTTGCGCCACTTGATCACATTCTGTACCTGCTTCTCCATCGATCAATACGGGGGCATTGTTTTTAGCGACCATGCCAATGTTCTTAAAAACATCCTGCATAACATGGGACGACCCTACTAGATCTACGGTTTTTGGCAAAGCAGAATAGGTGGAAGAACGAAGAGTGGAAATCTCTTTGGTTAATTGTTTCACATACAACGCTTTTTTTAAAACGATGCGAATTTCATCCACATCAAAAGGCTTGGTAATATAGTCATACGCACCCTGTTTCATCGCTTCAATGGCCAGATCAGAAGAGCCAAATGCGGTGATGAAGACAACAGGAGCGTCGATATAATCTTCTTTCAATTTCTGAAAAACTTCCAATCCATCCATTTCAGGCATGCGAACATCCAGTAGAATCACATCTGGAATTTCTTCTCGGATTTTCTGCAAAGCAGCAATACCATCACTAGCGGTGATGACCTCGTATCCCTCGTCTTCTGCTATTGCAGTACAGAGATCTCGTACGCCTTCTTCGTCGTCAGCAATTAAAACTTTATATTTCATCATGTTACAAATGTAAAGGGAAAGTCGTAAATTGCAATAGGGAATCGGGTACAGAATCATTCAGAGAACCACTACGGAGAGAAATTAGGAATAGTTTCTCCATTTGGTGAAGCCTATACGAAATTCTGTTTTATGAAGCTGGGCATCACTTTCAAAGGAAATCTTGCCTTCCATATCTTCCATCATTCTGCGGGATATTGCCAAACCCAAGCCGGTTCCTTTATCTTTTGTAGTAAAAAATGGAGTAAAGATTTTTCCTACATCTTCTTCCCGGATTCCATATCCATTATCTTGTACACAAATCCACAAAGTATCAGACTCGGTCTTCGCACAAATGGTCACTGAACCTTCACCGATCGGTACAGCTTGAATTGCATTAAGAACAAGATTAAACATCACTTGGTGCACTTTTCTCTGATCGGCATAGATCTCTATAGAACCCATGTTAAGAATTTGAAATTCTGTTTTTCTCTGTTGAATGCGGTCTTTTAACAAGTTTTCAATGATGACAAGTAATTCGGATAAAGATACCCACTCTTGCACGGTCTTTGAAGGCCTAGCATAGGTAATTAAGTCTTTTAACAAATCTTCCAATCGATCAATTTCTCTACTGATGAGTTGAATCATGCGAACACTGCCGCTATCTGTTTGTACTTTTTTACCTAGTAGTTGCACAAATCCTTTTACAGATGTTAAAGGATTTCGTATCTCGTGGGCAATGCCGGTTGTAAACATACCCAGCATTCGCAGGGATTCATTCTTTTCTGCTTCGCGTATTAACTTCACATTTTCAGTAACATCATCCAGTGTAATTAAAACTGTCTTTTTCTTCTCTGGATCAAAATGGGAAGTGATTACAATATGAAAATATTTCTGTGCGGAGGGTAACCGAACGGGATAGTGATCGAAAGAAAAAGTATGATGGTTTTCAAAGGTCCTATTCACAGCATTTTCTAAAACAGGACCCAGTAAGGAATAAATTGTTTGTGTGGAAAGTTGATCCTGTTTTAAATTCAAAAGCTCCAGAGCTGCTTTGTTATAGAAAAGAATGGTATTATCTTGATCAAGCGATATCATTGCAGTAGAGGCATTATTCAGGATCAAGTCAGATCGTGTTCGTGAAAGGATAAGGCTTTGTGCCAATTGATTGATTCCATCAGAGATTATGCCCATCTCGCCATTCATCAGTGGTATAGGGACATGCAAATCGCGTTCTAGAGTTTTTAATCCTCGAAGAATTCTTTTAATACGGTTGGAAAAGGACCAACCAAAAATAGAAGCAAAAAGCAAAATGAGACCAATGACGAATATTGTTACGGTGTTGGTTCGATGTTGCATATGTGCAATCTTAGCATCTAGATCTTTGTAGGACTCTTCCACCCATACAAATGAACCATCATTGCTAATTGGTACGGTTGCAATTAATTTTTGGTACGGATAATGATCGGTATGTTCATTGAAGCCATAAATCCGATTTTGGCTGCGTATATAGAAGCCTGCTCCGCCTTGATCGCTGAATAATGATGAGGATGTTTCAATAATACCACTCAATGTTGTTCGGATTCTTTGTTTCAAAAGATTGTGGTAGATATCTTCTACAGTTTTTGGTTCAGTACCTTTGTATCTGGCATATTGCTCTTTGGCCAGTTGGTAAATCTGGCTTTGCTCTCCGACAAAATACCGTTTGTATTCTTTCACCAAATAGTGCCCAACCTTTTCTATCTTCTCTTGTTTTTCCAAAATGAGCATTTCTTTGGCATTTTGTGTTAAGAACAAATTCAACGTTACATTTCCAGAAACAACAACCAAAAGCGTAAACAATATGACTTGAAAACGAACCGATCCAAGAAGTTTTAGCATTGTCGCCACCAGACATTCTCGGGAGACAATAAGCGTTGCAATTCGGTGGTCAATTCCATGCTTCTTGTTACATGATAGCCCATGGAAGGATGTGTTTCAATGCGGTATCCACGGAAGGATAAGCTCAATATGACATCGGAGGGTCCCGCATGTTTTTGCAAAAGCTGTGTTATGGCAGATAATTTGGATTTATTAACGGCATCCAAGTTGATGTTTAAAAACAATTTGGAAGGTTTTTCCAACTGACGATATACATCCGACAGAGATATACACCGATCTACTTTTTTGATCAAAGCTTGAAATCCATCATTGCGAAAGACAACTTTCACAGTGAATAAAAATGCCATGATAGCGCTTGCGTTTTCGCCCTGTACAACGGCATCAATATCATTAGCAGCCTCTCCAAACGCAATGAGTTCCGTAGATCCAGAAACATCTGATACGGTACACATGCGAACTGGATTCTTGGTTTTTTTCCGGGGACTACGAACAGAGTCCAACATACAAAACAAAGTAACCTCTGTTTCGTTTTGTATGCTTTGTAGGGTTTCCAATGTGGTGTATTCAATTTTAGGAAAAGCTTCTAGAAATTGGATCATGGGATTAGTTGTGATATAGAATCCTAAAGCTTCTTTTTCAAAAAGCAGATTTGTCTCTATGGATCCTTTTTGAGGTAGAGTGGCTTCGCATTCGTCAGGTGACTGTGGAGTCTCAAACAAAGATATCCCTTCTTCACGAACATTATTTAAGTTGTCCAGAAGCTGTGGTCGATTCTTATGAAAGAAATCAAATGCTCCTGCTTTGATCAAAAACTCAACTGTTCTTTTTGTTACCTTATTGGTTTTGTTTCTTGTTTTAAAATCTTTGATGCCAATATAGGCCCCGTTGGTGTTCCGATCTTCAATAATGCTTTCCAGCGCAGCCTCTCCAACATTTTTTATAGCAGAAAGCCCAAACCGGATTCCAGTCTCTGTGAATTCTCCATCTTTTTGAAGAGGATTCTGGGAAGTTTTTTCAAGTGAAAACAATACTTCACTTTTGTTGATATGAGGGGGAAGGACTAGAATATCCATAGACCGACATTCCTCGATATACCCTTCGATCTTTTTTTCGTCACCTCGAAAAGTATTCATGAGAGAGCACATATATTCAGCAGGAAAATTTGCTTTAAGATACGCAGTTCGATAAGATAGAAGACCATAACAGGCGGCATGTGCTCGATTGAAACCATATTCTGCAAATTTTTCTAACATGGAAAAAACAGTTTCAGCAAGTTCTTCAGAAAATCCTTTTTCTTTTGCTCCCAGAACAAATTTCTCGTGTTGCTCTTCCATCAGAGAAGCAATTTTCTTACCCATCGCCTTGCGTAATTTGTCCGCATCCGCCATAGAAAAACCACTCATAACTTGTGCAATATTCATCACTTGCTCTTGATAGATACAGATACCGTAAGTATTTTTTAGGACAGGTTTCAAACAAGGATCCAAATACTGTATTTGAGATAAATTTTGCTTGTTTTGAATGAAACTGGGAATGTTTTGCATCGGACCGGGCCTATACAGGGCAACCATAGCGATAATGTCTTCGATAGAGTCTGGTTTAAGTTCTTTTAACCATTTCTGCATTCCTGGACTTTCGACTTGAAATATGCCTTTGGTTTGACCTTTTTTGTAAAGCTCGTATGTAAGTGGATCATCCAATGTAATCGTATCAAAGTCTACTTCAATACTTCGCTGCGATTTTACCATAGAACAACAGTCTTTGATAATGGTAAGGTTTTTGAGACCTAAAAAGTCCATTTTTAAAAGTCCTAGTTGTTCTACTGTATTCTTTTCGTACATGCTTACGCGTTTTTTGTTTTTATCGATTGCCAATGGCACATAATTCCACAAGGGTTCATCAGTGATTAAAATACCACAGGCATGAGTAGAAAAATTACGAACAGCATGTTCAAGTCTTGTAGCAGTATGATAGATACGGGTATACGTTTCATCTTCATCTACTAGTTTTCTGAATGATTCGCTTTGTTGATAAGCAGATTCTAGGCTTTGTCCAGCAGGGATCTTTTTTGATTGCTGGTTAATCTCGGAAGGAGAAATTTTAAAAGCTCTGGCAACATCACGAAAGGCTGCTCTGGATTCTAATTTACCAAAGGTACCAATTTGAGAAACACAGTCTTCCCCGTACATTTCTTTCACATAATCTATGATTTCTTCACGCCTTGAATCTTCAAAATCAATGTCGATATCTGGCATAGAAAAACGCTGAGGATTCAAAAATCGCTCAAAATACAGGTTGTATTGTAATGGATCAAGGTCGGTGATTCGTAGTAAATAACTAACGATACTACCCGCTGCTGATCCTCGGCCAGGACCTACTGCAATATCTTTTTCGCGAGCATAGCGAATAAAATCTTGCACAACCAGAAAATAATCCACAAAGTCCATGGATTCGATTACATTTAACTCGTATTCGAGTCGGTCCCGAATATCTGCCTGTATCGAGTCTCCATAACGATAAGATAGGTTCTTTTCGCACAAATATCGTAAATATTGGATACGTTCTTCTTTGGAGGTGACTCCTTTGTCAGGATTCCGGTATTTGGGTAGATGTTTGGTTTTAAAATCAAATTCTAGGTTGCATTTTGCGGCAACTTCAGCTGTGTTATAAACGGCTTGTGGAAGCTCCGGAAAAAGCTGAAGCATTTCTTCTTCACTTTTTAAATAGAAGCTATCTCCGGAAAATCGCATGCGGGATGGATCGTCATAATCTTTGAGCTGCTGAATGCAAAGTAAAATATCATGTGGGTAAGCATCTTCCTTTTTGATATAATGGGAATCGTGCGTTGCAATAACAGGGATATCTAGCTTCTTCGCTAAAGAAACAAGGTGGGGATTCACTCTCAATTCTTCAGCAATACCATGATTCATTATTTCAATGTAGTAATCAGATCCAAATCGCTGCTTAAACTGACGAGCTAGTTTTTCTGCTTCTTCCGTTCGATCGGACAAAAGAAGCCGGGGTAACTGTCCCTGTATACAACCGGAGCTAACGATAATGCCATCACCTAAAGAAGATAGTAATTCGAAATCGATACGAGGTTTGTAATAAAAGCCTTCCGTGTAAGACCGCGAAACAATATTGCATAGATTTTTATATCCCTGAAAATCTTTAGCTAACAGAAGCAAGTGAAATAAATTGGTTCCGTGATATTTTTCAGTTTTGGTGTGACGACTTTCTGGCGCTACATATACTTCACAACCAATGATGGGCTTCACATGATTTTTAATACAGGTCCGATAAAATTCAATTGCCCCAAACATGGCGCCGTGATCGGTTAAAGCTATTGCTTCCTGACCTAGTTCTTTGGCATATAGAGACATCTCTTCTGTTTTACTAAGTCCGTCCAATAGGCTATATTCAGAATGATTATGAAGATGTACAAAAGACACTGTTAGTCTTCCAGATGCTCGATAAAACTCACAATCTTTTGGGTTAAATCCATTGTTTTCTCAATGGTTGGAGTTTCTACGAGTACTCGAAATAATGGTTCTGTTCCAGAGGGACGAACCACCATTCTAGCATCAGGGTATTGGACTTGTATTTGCTCCATCGTATCTCGAAAACGAGGTGAAGAAAGAATTCGATTCTTATCGTGGACGCGTAAATTAGTGAGACGTTGAGCATACATAGGAATTCTGCGGATCGATTCTTGTATGGTTTTACTTAAAGACGTAATAGCATGTATATATTCTAGTGCGGAAACAAGTCCATCTCCCGTAGGACTTTTATCTAATATTAACAGATGACCAGATTGTTCTCCACCAATTTGTGCAGATAAACGAATCATGTCACGGTAGACATATTTATCTCCCACATCAGATCGGTGGAAGCCAATTTCGTTTTGCTTCAAAAATTCAATAATACCCTCATTTGTCATTACCGTTCCCACCACAGTTTTTTGAGATAGAGTGCACATTTGCTTGCGCGATAAAGCAACGGTAGCAATCATATGATCCCCATCGATAAGGTCTCCTTCGGGAGTAAATGCTAGCACTCTGTCGCCGTCGCCATCGTGGGAAAAAATAAAATCATACGTTTTTTTTGTCTTTTTCAAAACCGATTGAATAGTTTCAGGATGCAACGATCCGCAATTTTGGTTGATAGAATATCCATCTTGCTCTGTGCAAATCGTGGATACATTGACTCCTAATTGTCGCAATACATCCGGGGTAGTGTGAGCAGTAGCTCCATTAGCGCAGTCCACTAGAATATTAAGAGAAGATAAATGCAAAAAAGAATACAGATGTACAATGGAGGAAACATATTCATCTTTCGCTCCAGGTTCTATGATGCTTGAACCTGGAAATCCTGGAGTTTCTTGTATCAACCATGGGCAATCAATAAGGTGTTCAATTCGTTCTTCTGCTTCTTCACAAGCTTTTTCTCCATTTCGCTGAAAAAGCTTGATCCCATTGTATGGAGCAGGATTGTGAGATGCAGATATGACAATACCTAAATGATATTGTCTTGCTTTGCACAATCTTGAAACAGCGGGAGTAGGAACAACGCCAAAAAGATGACAATGAATCCCTACAAGACTTAATCCATCAACAAGATTTTGCTGAATCCGTTCTCCACTAGGTCTTGGATCTCTACCAATACAAACATGAATTTCTTCCTGTGAATAGGTTTCCCTAAGGTATTCCCCAATGGATTTTCCAATTTGTAAAACGAATTCAGAACCTAGTCCAGTATCTGCTAGGTCCCGAATTCCATCTGTTCCAAAATATTTCATTATGCCAGCGCTTGTTTCGATACTCCTACAAGCGTAGAGAAGTTGTCCTTCTGCTCAACAGCAATTTGAGCAAGAACTTTACGGTTCAATGGGATCTCTAATTTTTTCAGTCCGTTGATGAATCGGGAATAATTCATTTCTGGATCTGAAATTCGTACGGCTATATTGATACGTTGAATCCAAAGGATTCGGATGTCACGTTTCATAAGCCTTCTGCTAATATAAGCGTTACGTTCAGCGTGCATAACTCGTTCTTTGGCCGCTCGAAATCTACGACTTGCAGATCCCTGGTAACCTTTCGCTTTTTTCATCAGCTTTTTTACTCTACGGCGACGAGTGAATCCACCTTTAACTCGCATAATACTACTCCTTACTACTTAGTGCTACTATAGCTGTTTACTTAGAAATTTTCACATTTGGGATTAAAAAACGAACAACGCGGAGTTTATCTTTCGGAACTTCTTGTTGTTTATTCAATTTTTTCCGGGTTACGGTATTCTTTTTACTTAACATATGGTTATGCCCGGATCGAAGAAACAGTATTTTCCCCGTGCCTGTTATTTTAAAACGTTTCATTGCCGTTTTTGAAGATCGAATTTTGTGTTTCATGTACTTATCCTTTCTTAGAAACAGGAGCAAGAATGGCAATAATATTCTTTCCCTCCATTTTGGGGGGTCCTTCCAATTTGCCGAACTCATCTACAATTTCTGTTATTCTTTCAATCATTTGGAAACCTTGTTTTTTATAAATGATTTCTCTACCTCTGAACATGATGATAAGTTTTACCTTGTCCCCATTTTGGAGAAATTTGGTAACTCTTTTCATTCGTACGTCAAAATCTCCTTCTGCAATATTTAGACCTATTTTGCAGATTTTTAAAT
>CAZOYI010000240.1:0-4633 GCA_964583965.1 uncultured Caldisericota bacterium | reverse complement strand
ATTACTGCTTCTTTCGATTCACGATACGGTTCAACTTGTTTTAAAATGTCCCGTTCCTTAAATCGATCTATTCGCATATGCTTAATTTACAAAAAGTTTAACTTTGTGTCAATAGTAAATAGAAAAAAATCAATTTTTTTTTACTTTTTGCAAACTAAGAATTCAAAAAAGGAGAAAAATGGATGTTTACGTTGGTGTTTTATTCAGCTGTTCTTGGAGTTTTTACCCAATGAATAGGTTTCTTGTCTAGGATATGAAGAACAAGTGCCCAAATATAGGGTAATGGAAGGAGAAAAACAAGAACACTGGATACAATGAGCTTGATACATTCAATTCCGGGGAAGGAATCAAGAGAAAGAAAGTGTTTTTCGAATGTAAATTGATAGTGATAAAAGCAGTAAAAAGAGAAAAATATGTAGGGTATATTAAGCACTAATAGAACCATTTGCAAAGTAGGATTAACAGAACCCATGTGATTTGAAATCCATCCTAATTTTGAAAAAATAAAACCAAAATTCATGAGAATGACGATCAATGCAGAAAACTGATATAAAATCCACTCAAAAGGCCCTTTCCAAAACAATTGCCAATACAACGTGGGATGAGTTTTTTTGATTTCCGTCATAACCTGTAAATGACCAGATGCCCAACGAAGCCTTTGTTTAAAAAATTGATTCCATCTTGGTGGGGTTTGCTCTGTTGAAATAACAGGAAGAAACTCAACCGAAACGTTGCGTTGGACAAATGCTCGAATGCCTAAATCAAGGTCTTCGGTTAATGCAATTGGATTAAAACCTTGAATACTCAGGAGAAGGGATTTTGGAACAAAAAGATTTGTACCTCCCACAAAAGGAATTTTCTTAAAAATAATAGGTAAGTACCATTCGTGAGAAACAGCTTTAAAAAGACCCCCAATACGTGAGACAAAGCCCATTGTATAGTAATTTCTTACCTGGTACAAGGGTCCTTGTAAGATGGGGAGATTCTCTTTCTTTTTTAAATACCGATGAGCCACATGAAGAAGAACCGATTGGTCTGGTCTACTTTCTGCGTCATAGAAGCCAACAATATCGGTGGAAGGATCGAGTTCATCAATCGCGTAATTAAGGGCTCTGCCTTTAGTGGAATAAGTTAGGTTGGTTGTGTAGGTTCTTGGATATGTCCCAGTGTAGTGTAGAGGAACAGATATAATTTTCAAAGCAACACCAAGTTCTTTTGCATCCTTTACTAAGCTTTCTGTAATTGTTTTTGTGGTTGGAAATGCTTCTTGTACATCCTGTTTTGTGATATTCTCAATCTCTTTCCAACCCACGGATTTAACAAAAGAATAAATGGTTTCTTGGAGCGGTTGCATCATTTGTTTAAGGGCAACTCGATCTGCTTTTGGAAACTGTTTCTGTAGAGAAATCATGACATATTTTTTTACTTCTTTGCGGGAATGAGGAATCCTCTTTAATGCCTCTTCAAGAGAAAACTTCAAAGCCTGCAATACAGATGGATCATATGAGTACGATAGAATGGATGAATACTGAATAAATAGCTCATGATAAAAAGAACCCCACTGGTGGCTTTTCATTTTAAACAGAAGAAGGGCTTGCTGTAGCTGTTTTGAGTAGTTTTTTAAAACAAATGTTCTATCTGAATCCTGCTTTGAACTGAGAGATTGCTTGTATCGCTGGATTTCCAACCATACATTTTGAACCTTTTGATCGTTTTCCAAGGTTTCTCTTTCGTCTACGACAATCGCGAGTTCGTATTTGTTAGAAGGATAGTTTAAATGAAGGGCATTCACAATTGTTTGCCGTATCACAGCGCTTTCATTTTTGGCGGGAATGAGGATAGAAATAAATGGAAGAGGGGTATCTTCAAAAGAAGAAATTAGTTTCACATCTGCTAGAGTTAATTCAGGTTTACCCTTCCAATAGTATTTTTGACTGATTTTTTTCCACAATAACAATCGAAGGAAAAGAAAAAAAGTAATCCCATAGCAAACTAGCGCAAGTAGGTATAGGAGGCTAATTCTCATGATACTCCATTCGAATTGCATTTTGTTCCTTAATATAGCGAACCGTAAAGCCGAATTCTTCAGCGAAGAAACGAAGTGGAATAAAAGTTCTCCCGTTTCGGATGACAGGGGGTACTGGCAGAATTCTTTTTTCATTATTCACCGTAACGGTTGTGTTCCCAATTTGGGCTTGAATCACTTTTCCATCTGGGTTTGTAATGGTGATAATCTGGAAGATTGGCTCATAATCAACTTCGCATCCTAACAGGTTTGTAAAAACCGTTAAAGGAATCATTGTATGGGAGGAAAGCAAAAAAATTGGAGATTCCGTATCAATCTGTCCCATAGAAGAAGAAGCAATTTGTTGACCGATTACAAACTGCACCCAAAAATCAGGATAATAATGAACAGGAACAATGGTTTTTGTGCTGTTCCCTGCGATATCTATGGCAATAAACTCAAATGCATTAATACCATCTTTGCATACAGTTTGTGTCATGAACTTCCCATCAATAACAGGTAAAAGTTTTCCATTTAGTGTAACAACTGCTCCAGATTCTGTAAATCCATCCACGGGAATGGTTTTACGGATGGTTTTTTGCCAAGGAGAAGGTCGGGTAATTTCTAGTGGTGGTGGAGTTTGATCTAGGATAATAGTGATGGAAGCTTCACTGCGATGGCCAGCTTCATCAAAAACTAATATGGAAAAAGCATTCTCTCCTTCGTCCAAAAAAAGAGTAGCCTTCATTTGCCCTTCTACTAGAGAAGCGATTTCTAGTTCTCCAATGAAACCTTTTAAAAAATGAGATTCAACAATCGTGATTGAAAAAGCATATGCCTTTTGGTTCGTATAAATAGCTTCTTGAGGAAGTTGGATATAGGGAGGTAGTGTATCAATTTTCAGCGTTTTTGTTTGTACTTCTTCCTTTGCATTTCCTTGCATAGAGTAATACCGTATTTCGTAGACTCCTGAGGTTAAAACAAGGGTTTCTTTATACTCAATCCACTCTTCTCCATTTAATGAAAACCAGGTTTGAATCGATTCTGGTTCGTAGGAGTGCACATCAAAAGAAATCAATGGTTTTGTTATATACCATTCATTGTCTCCATCTGGAAAAGACGGTTCTATGGATATTTCAGTCAGCGGAAGAGGAATAATAGAGAAAGGTTGTGAAGCAATGGTTTGCGTTTCACTTTGTGTTGAAACCCCAATTGTGTATTGCCCATCCTGGGCAGGATTTTGAAATCCTGCTTCTGGAGTTATTTCAATTTCTATTTTCTCCGAAGCTTCCACCGATTTGTCTAGAGTAATCTGGATTAAGCCTTCTGATGGACGCAACATAATGGGAAAAAGATCGAGATTCTTTCCGTTCAATATGATTCCCTCTTGAAAGTCATCAGGGAATTGAAACAGAGGATCCAGAAACACGTAGATTTTTTCTCCTGCGTTCAAAGATCCAGCAGGACCTGTTCGAAATGATATCAACATCGAGGTTGGTTGTTTCACAGTTGGAGATAAAACGTCTACTTCTACTTCCTGTACATTGGATTCTTGGATTTGAATTTTGGGAGAAGAAATATAGGAAACTTCTCTACTAGTGGCAACTCGAAAAATATATGCTCCGGGTGTAACAGGATTACGAAGTCCCGCTTCTTTTAAAAAGTCGATCGTGACATCAGTTTCTGAAGGTATATCTTGTGGAACATTTAATATTATTTGGTTTTCGGCCTTTTTTAGGAAAGGAGTTGTTTTCATGGGAACTTTATTAATGAGAACGCTGCCCATCTGCATGGTATTTGGTATATACATACCTTGGGGCATAATTATGTAAATTTGACCATTATCAGAATCCAGCTTTCCTCCTCCACCGGTTTTAAAGCTTAGCTGAATTGAAGTATTGACAGAAACAAAAGGAGACTCAATACGTACGGATAAATCTCCGATCATGCTTGGTCCAATTTCAAATTCCTCAGACTCAACGTTTGTACCCTCTTTGCCAGTGTGCACCTTGATCGTATATCGACCCACAGACGTTGGATTCTGAAGACCAAACTCTTCTTTGATCAAAATCTCCACAGGACTCTGTGCTTCAAGAAGAACAGGTGTAGGAATCTTAAGAGTACCCGCTCCTTCAATGATTGCAGCTTTTGTAGTCGACACACCGTTTATTCGGATATCTCCCGGAACAGAGGTTTGAGGCAATGTTACTGAAGATGGAAAATAAATTGTGATGATTCCATTTTCTCGCATTCTTCCTACCAAACCAGTTTGAAAAGTAATTTTCCACGCAGATGTTGTATTAATGTAAGGTTTGTCAATGGATACCCGAACATCTTTGATCAAGCTATTTCGGATTCTATAGTAATTGGAGTTAACCCTGGTGTTATCTGCATTGGTCCAGACTATTAATCGATACTGGTCAGCGGTAGTGGGGTTGGTAATGCCAGCCTCCAATAAAAATTCTACTTTTACTTCTGATTCCTCTAGCACAACCATTCCCGGGTATATTTTGACAACTCTGCCATTTACAACGGGATCTGCATCGTTACAATATTGTCCGTTTACCAAGATGTGTTCAGCATCGATGTTAGTAGGAATTTTGGTCCCATAGGGAAATTCTACCATAA
>CAZOYI010000239.1:0-4589 GCA_964583965.1 uncultured Caldisericota bacterium | reverse complement strand
TGCTGTTAAAGATCAAAAACAATCTGAATCATAGGAGGATATGATGAATAAAGACGAAATTTTACAAGCTATTGAAGAAATGAAAGTTTTAGAATTGGTTGAGCTGGTAGCTGCTATTGAAGAACGCTTTGGTGTTTCAGCAGCTATGCCTGTGGCAGCTGTTGCAGCAGCTCCATCTGGTGATGGTGCTGGTGGAGATAGCGGAGCAGAGCAAACTGAATTCGATGTTGTTCTTTCTGATGCTGGCTCTCAAAAGATTCAAGTTATCAAAGTTGTACGTGAGATTACTGGTCTTGGATTAAAGGAAGCCAAAGCATTAGTTGATAGTGCACCAAAAGCTGTTAAAGAGAAAGTTTCTGAAAAAGAAGCCAATGATCTTAAAGATAAATTAGCTGCTGTCGGAGCTTTAATAGAAGTTAAGTAATTGTTTTCTTTTTTTCAAGTTTAAAAAAAAACGGGGAAACTTACTATTTCCCCGTTTTTTTTGTACAATGATACTATGATTTACGCAATACTATCTGACATTCATGCCAATTATGAGGCCTTGGATACAATTCTATGTTATTTAAACACCATTGATGTACGCGATATAATATGTTGTGGTGATATTGTAGGCTATGGACCAGAACCCGTTGAATGCATATATTCTCTACAAAAATATTCTTTTCAATCTGTATATGGTAATCATGACCAAGCTTTCTTAACGGATTCTATGGATATCTATTTTAATGAAGATGCCGTTGTAGCACTAAATATTCAAAAAAAACTGGTTCATAAAAAAGAGATTGACTTCATTAAATCTCTACCAAGTGTGATCGTAGATAAGAAATTTACAGTTACACATTCTTTTCTTGACCCGCAGCACCCGTACCGATATGTTTTGGATGAAAATACAGCGTATCGAAATGCTTCTTTAAACAAGAAGAATAACATTCTGTTTGTTGGGCATTCCCATAGTCCCTGCATTTTTGAGATTTTTAGTAACAATAATATTAATGTTCATAAAGCCAAAATGGGTCTTGACTGGGTGCTAAAACCAAATTGTAAGTACGTTATCAATGTCGGGAGTGTGGGGCAAAGTCGAGATGGAAACCCCGATTGTTCTTTTGGGCTTTTTGATTCAGAAGCCATGCAGCTAAAGATTCTCAGGTTTCCCTACCCAATCTACAAAACACAAGAAAAAATGGAATCTAAAGGCTTCCCTGAGTTTTTAATCAAACGTCTTGCGAAAGGTTTTTAACCGAACCAGATTCTTTAAAAAAGTACAGATTGAAACAAGCTGTAAACATTCTTTTCTTTTCGGATGATGCCTTTTATCTCCAATAAAGTTAAGGCTTTCATGAGTTCCGAGGATGGTATCTGTAATTGGTCCACTAGAGAAGAGAAGTCCAAATCTTCTTCTTTCAATGCAGCAACAATCTTTTTTTCAGTGGATGGAAAATCGTCTTTATCTACGCGGGATTCTGAGTGCTTTGGACATCCTAGCAAACTTGTAACATCCTCGATTTGAGTTAAAACTCTTACACCTTGTTTAATGAGTTCGTTTGTACCATGACTTGTTGGTGAATCAATTGAACCAGGAAGGGCAAATACTTCTTTTCCTTGATCCAAAGCAAGATCTGCTGTAATCATGGCTCCACTTTTTTGAGCTGCCTCTATTAGAAGTATCGCATCGGAAAGTCCGCTAATGATTCGATTTCGTGATGGAAAGTGGTAGGGTTTGGGAGGTGTGCCAATGGGAAATTCTGACAGAATACAACCACTGTTTTCTATGGATTTCATAAGATTGAAATTTGGCTTTGGATAACATATGTCCACACCCGTTCCAACAACTGCAATTGTTTTGCCTTGTTGAGACAAAGCCCCTTTGTGAGATTCTGCATCAATTCCGTATGCTAAACCAGAAACAATGGTGAATCCTAGGGTAGAAAGTTCAGAAGCAAAACGGTATGCATATTTTTTACCGTATGTACTAGCTTTGCGGGAACCAACAATAGCAATGTGATAGGGTTGATTTAGGTCTATGCTGGTGTTTGATTTTACGTAAAGAACCGGAGGCATTCCTTTGTGTTTTTTCAGGGTAGAGGGATAATGTTTGTGGTCATAAGGGAGTATTTGTATTTTATGTTGCAATGCTCTTTCTTTTTCTTGATTGAGAAAACGTAATGTTTCTTTTGTGTTGAGTTGATCAATAACTTCATCGGGCATGGTTTTAAAATCTTGTTCCCATAGTTCGTTGTATTGGCGGTACTTCAGAGTATGAGAAACGTATAGGTGATAGGTGCATCGGAGAAAAAAATCAGGTAGTTGTGATGAATGTATAGACATTTTATCGCTGAATTGTAGGGATTACATGATGGAATACTTCATACAACTGATGGTTTGAGGCTTTCATCTGTAATTCCACTTCTTCCATAGACAAAGGCGTTGAAGAAATCCCTGCTGCATAGTTTGTTACAATGCTTATACAGGAATACTCTAAACCCATTTCTCCAGCGAGTACAATTTCGGGATACCCTGTCATGTTTACAAGATCACCCCCATACAACGCAAACATTTTTATTTCTGCTGTAGTTTCGTATCTGGGACCTTCTGTAACAATCATTGTTAAATGTGTTTGATGAGGAATATGGAGGACTTGAAGAGCAGTTTCCAGGTGTTGATTTAGAAATTTTGAGTAGGGATTGGTTTGATCAATATGGATTGCAGTAGGTATGAAATGATCGTAAAAGGTGGTTTTGCGGTTTCGAGTGAATTCGATGTATGAGGAGCAGGTGCCAAACATTCCTGGTTGTAAGTCTTTTCGAAGAGATCCGCATGCAGCAGTTGCAATGATGTGGGTGACACCAATTTCGTGCAATGCAAAAATATTAGCCCTATAATTAATCTGATGTGGGGGTATGTGATGTTTTTTACCATGTCGGAGTAGGAATACTAGGTTTTGATTGTGGAACCGAATTTCTTCGAAAAATGCTTCTCCATATGGAGTATGCATCGTTTCTTCTGAAATAGTTTCCACAGAGGGAAAAGAGCGAAAACCAGAACCACCAATGATGCCTATTTTCATGCGCCATAACTCCTTTGTCCTGTGAGTTTGTAGACAATCTCATTTACTTTCTGAATGACATTTTGTTCGTCAAATGTCGTGATGACTTTGTCTTTCATTAAAAACTTACCTTGTACGATCACAGATTCAACCTCAGATCCATTTGATGCATACACAATATTCGAAATTGGATGAAAGCATGGAGTAGAAGAGGGGTGGTTCATTGATAAAAAGACTAAATCTGCAAATGCACCTTCTTTAATGGTTCCTGATTTTTCAGGAAACAACCACTGTCCAGGCATTTTTGTCGCCATTTTAAATGTTGTTTCTGCATCCATTGCTTTTGGATTCTTTGCTGGTACTACTTTTCCTAAAAGCGAAGAAAGTCTCATTTCGAGCATCATGTTGAGCTGATTGTTCGACGATGCACCATCTGTACCAATTGCTACTTGGATGCCTTTTTTCAAATAGCTTTGAATAGGGGCAATACCAGAGGAGAGTTTTAAATTAGAAGCAGGAATGTTGACTACTAAAACATTGTGATCCAGTAACACTTGTTGTTCCTCTTCTGACAGATAAACGCAGTGAGCTGCGATCGTTGGATTCTGAAAAAGACCAGTTTGAGCAATTTTGATGATTGGAAGATCTCCATTATGCTCTTTTTGAAAATCATGAACTTCTTTTTCGGTTTCATTAAGGTGAATGTGTATGCCTATGCCATGTTTTTGAGCTGTTTGTGCAATATTTGTTAGAAAGGATAAATTACATGTATAGGGAGCATGAGGTCCAAAATAAATCGATACACGACCATTTGCAGCACCATGAAATTCACGATGCATCGATAGAACTGTTTGTATCTTCTGTGCTCCAGCGGTATCCATCATGCCAGGTGATAGTAGAGCTCGAATGCCGGATAATTCAACCGCCTTTATGGTTTCTTCTGTAAAAAAATACATGTCATTGAAGAAAGTACATCCAGATCGAATGCATTCTGCAATCCCCAATAGCGAACCATAATAGACTGCTTCAGGAGTTAATTTAGCTTCGATAGGGAATATTTTTGTCTCTAACCATTGGTGCAAGGGTAAATCATCAGCAAATCCACGAAAGAGAGTCATTGCAATGTGAGTGTGAAGGTTCATAAGTCCGGGAATTAGGAGCATACCTTTTCCAGAGTAATGTTCTTCGTTTGCAGAAACTTGGAAAGAGTTTTCTTTCGAAATGGAGTGAATGATTCCATTTTGAATTGAAATATGACCCTTTTCCCATTCCATTTGTGGATTTAGATATGTGCAATCAGTTAGTATCATGTGGCCTCCTGCCAATCGTATGAACTTGCCAACTCTTTAACCAAATCCCCCACCAGAACCTCCTCCACCACCAGAGAAGCCTCCTCCTCCTGAGAAACCTCCACCTGATCCTCTGCCACTAGACCAATTGCTTTTCCAGCCACTTGTTCGACTTGGACTAGTGTTTATTCTTGATAATGTATGTTGAGTGGGTCCAACAGCGGTTATCCGCTTGGTTAAAGATTCTACCAGGA
>CAZOYI010000238.1:0-10215 GCA_964583965.1 uncultured Caldisericota bacterium | reverse complement strand
CAGAAAAAGAAAGATAAAACCCAAGATTTAAAAACTTTTCTGCCATTTTTCGATCCGAAGAATAACAATGCATCACTCCACGAATGCCAGAAAACTGCTTTATTACATCGTAAACTTCCTGGTCAGCTTCTCGGTTATGAACAATGATAGGATAATGATGCTCCAAAGCAAAAGCGATTTGCTCAGAAAAACATTTTCTTTGCAAAGAGAGCTCAGTCCTGCTCTTTACAGTATCCATACCAATCTCACCAATAGCTTTATACTCTTGATGTTGTAACTGATCCAGCAAAAAAGTAGATATAGTGCTTTCATGTGAACCTATATAGTGGGGATGAATACCAAATGAAGCATTCATCCAAGAATATTTTTTTGCTAACTCCAGTGAGGCTATAGATGATGCAGGATCATATCCCACATTCATGATATGGAGAAAATGATTCTCGATCACCTCGTGAACAATTTGGTCTACAGATTCCTTGCATATGGGTATGTGAGCATGTGAATCTATATATCTGATCACTTCACTTTTGCTCCACACACCATATCAACATTTTCAGGAGCAACAATTGAAAGATGATCCTTGTGAGACGCACATAGAACCATTCCTTCAGATTTTTCCCCACGTAAGGTTACAGGTTGGAGATTGTTTACAATAACAACCTTTTTCCCGATGAGTTCTTCTGGTTCATAGTACTTTGCTATCCCTGCTACAATTTGTTTCTGCTGATTACCAACTTCTACTTTTAGAACAAGCAGTTTATCTGCATTTGGATGTTTCTGTGCATGAATGATCTGGGCAACACGAAAATCAAACTTGCTAAACTCATCAATGGTGCAATACACTTCCTCTTTCGGAGATTCTTTTGGAGTTTTTTCATTTTTCTTTTCCGATTTGGTGGTTTTTTTTACTCGAGGGAAGAATACCGGAGGAAAAGATAAAACTTGTTGAGTTTGTAATGCTCCTAAGTCTAACTGCGTTTCCTTTTGTTCCACAAAACTATCCAATACAAGCTGAGAGAATACTGGCATAAATGGAATCAGCATAATACCTGCGCAGCGTATCCCTTCTAATAGCGTATATAGTAGATCAAACAGGGGTTGTATTTCTTCCTTTTTGGCTAATTCCCATGGCTTATACTCTTCGATCATTTTGTTACATTTTCGAAGAAGAGTCCAGGTTGTTTCGATTGCATCTTTAAATCGATTTTCTTTCATGCAAGCAGTATATTGCAGGATTAAATTTTGAAATTGTTCTTTCTCTTCATCGATGAAGGCTCCGTTTGGAACATTCCCTTGTGTGTATTGATTTGCCATGGCATTTACACGATGGATTAAATTTCCCAAATCGTTGGCTAGATCATAGTTATATCGGTCTAAAAGTCGCTGCATGGAAAATACAGCATCTTCTCCAAATGTGGTTTCTCGAAACATAAACCAGCGGAGAACATCTGCCGATAGAGATTTAGATATTCCTGCTACCTTAGATAATTCCTCGATCACTTCAGTCGGGTCCACAATGTTGCCTTTTGACTTGGACATTTTTTCACCGTCTGTGAGCCACCAGCCATGGACATACACTTTCTTTGCAGGCTGGATATCCAATGCCATTAACATCGCTGGCCAAATCACACAGTGAAATCGAATGATATCTTTGCTCATTAAATGACAATCTGCTGGCCACCAATAAGAAAAAGAGTCGGGATCCTCTCTATATCCACACACTGTGATATAGTTTAGCAAAGCATCAAACCAAACCCACAAAACGTGTTCTGGATCAAAAGGAAAACGAATTCCCCATTCTTGGGAATGTCTAGAAATGGAGATATCACGTAATCCGCCTGTAATCATGCTTAATACTTCGTTATAGCGGGATAGTGGCTCAATTGCAGTTGGGTTATCTTTGTAAAATTGGATCAGTTGATCCTGAAATGCACTTAAACGAAAGAAATAATTTTCTTCTGAAACACGTCGAATACTACGGTGACAATCAGGACAAATACCATTCTCGACTTCTTTATCTGTCCAAAATGATTCGCAGTCAACACAGTACCATCCTTCGTAGTTCCCTTTGTAGATAAACCCTTTTTCTTTGAGTTGCATTAAAAAGGATTGAACAACGTCAAGGTGATCTTGATCAGTGGTTCGGATGAATCGAGTGTATTGAATATGAAATTGAGCAAAATATTGTTTCCATTTCTCAGCTTCTTTGTCTACGTATTCTGAAACAGAGATTCCCTGTTTTTCGGCAGCTTGAACAACTTTTTGGGAATTTTCATCACTTCCGGTTGTAAAAAGAACTTTACTCCCTTGAAGAGAATGGTATCGTGCCATTATGTCAGCAGCAGTGGTGGTGTATAAATGACCTATATGAGGATTCCCACTAATATAATAAATCGGTGTAGTTACAAAATATTTCTTTTCTGCCATATACTTCTCCTAGTGAAAGTGAAATACAACTGAAATCTCTCCGAGAACTTCCCGTTCTTTCCATAAACTCGCCAGATAAGAAGGAGTTCCGGTTACAATTTCTTCATTTTTCTTTGTCATTTCTCTGCAAATACATACTTGCATAGCAGGATCAAATTCATGCATCCATACTAAAGATTTTACCAATCTATGTGGAGATTCAAATGCACATGCCGTATATCCGATATCTTTACACTTCTGGAGCAATTCAAAACATCTTGTTTTCTTGCGTGGAAGGAAGTTGACGTATACAAAATTCTGGATTGGAAATCCAGAATATACGAGCGAAGTAATCACTGCACTTGGTCCTGGCAGGACAACTACTTCAATGTTTTCTTTTCTACAATCGTTGATGAGTTCTAGGCCAGAATCCGCGATTAAAGGCATTCCCGCATCTGAAACCAAAGCAATGGAATCCCCTTGATGAAGCTTTTCAGTCAAGTCTTTGTTTTTGTACAATGTATGTTCATGGTAAGAAATGAAATGAGCCTGAATTTGAAAAGCATGCAGAAGCTTGATGGTTCTTCGAGTATCTTCACAAGCAATCCAGCGAACTGATTGCAATATTTCCAAACTGCGAAGAGTGATATCTTTCAGATTTCCAATAGGGGTAGGAACGATATACAAAACACCAGTGGGTGTTTGGTTATTTTTCATTCATGGCTGCTTCCATTTCTTTCAAGATGCTACAAAATGCATCCGGTTTCAAAGAAGCCCCTCCAATAAGAAACCCATGAATAGAGGGTATGGAATCTATTTCTTTCATATTGGATTCATTCACGCTTCCACCATAGAGAATCTCACATTGCGGAAACTGAATAGAGATTTCTTCGGATACGGTTTTTATCCAATTGGGGGATGGAAGAAGCCCTGTACCGATGGCCCAAACAGGCTCATAGGCAACAAGAAATGCTATATCTTTTGGGAATAGGGAAAGCTGAGAGAGAACATATGACAAACGATTTTCATCACTTTGAGATGGGTCAATTTCACCAACACAAACTATGGGAATGATAGAGTTTTCTGTTAATTGAAGGAATTTCTGAATCACATCCTGATCAGATTCATGCATATAGTTTCTTCGTTCTGAATGTCCTACAATGCAGTACTTACAGCCGACTTCCAAAAGCCATGAAGCACTGATTTCACCAGTATAAGATCCACCAGAAAAAGGTGAACAGTTTTGTGCAGCACGTTCAATATTGGATGGCAATTCTCCTGTATAGGGTAAGGATAGATAAGAAGGAGCAATTACACATTGTACAGATCCTTGAATAGACTTCTGTTGCAATACTTGCTTCATCTCATCGCAATATTTCATAGTATCAGATGGGCTCATGTTTTGCTTCCAGTTACCAATACAATATTTATTCATACTTTTGATCTCCATTGTTCCCTGCGTCATAAAGATCACCGGGATTCGTTATCTTCACACTCACTTTGGTTATTCTACGATCTTCCATATCTCGTACTTCCAATTCCAAATGATCTTCAATGACTTTTTCCCCGATTTCCGGTATATGACCAAGTTTGGATAACATAAATCCGGAAATGGTGTCGATATCTTCTTCATGAATGGTAGTGTGGAAGTTTTCATTGAAATCATCAATGGGGTAGTCACCAACAATTTCATATGTTCCATCTTTTAATTGCTTACTCAGCTCTTCTTCGGAATCAAATTCATCTTGAATTTCTCCAACAATCTCTTCCAATATATCTTCAAGTGTGGCTAGTCCGGAAATTCCCCCGTATTCATCCACAACCATTACGATATGCGATTTTTTTGCCCTCATCTCGTTAAATAGCTGATCAATCATTTTGGATTCGGGTACAAAATCTACTGGCCGTAGAATACTTTTAATGTTGATATCTTGTATTGTTTTATGGTTTGCAATCCAGCGAACGACATCTTTGACAAACAAAACACCAATAATATTGTCAGGTTTTTCTTCATATACGGGAATTCGAGAAATGCCTGTTTCGCGAACAAGTCGTAGAAACTCTTCAATACCATCTTCAACATCCAAACAAACCATATCCACTCGCGGAACCATGATTTCACTAACGTGTGTGTCACTGAACTCAAAAACACTTTTTAGCATTTCCTGTTCTTTTTGATGAATCAAACCTTCTTTTTGGGAAAGATTGATTACAGTTTTTAACTCATGATGATTCATGGCAAGTGATAAACACTCTGAATCCGTTACTCGGAATATTTTCAATAGCAGTGTATTCATATGACTAAACAGCCATATCAGGGGGCTAAAAAGAAAGAGTGAAATGATGATGGGATAATAAACGAGTAAGCTAACCTTTAAGGAGTTTGCATTACTCACAGTCTTGGGAAACATTTCGGCAAAAATAACAATAACTAGAGTTAAAACAACGGTACTAACAATGACAGCAATATTGTTGGGAAGCAATTTGGTTGCAAAGCTTGTTGCCAAAGAAGTAGACAAGATATTTACCACATTGTTTCCGATTAATATTCCAGTAATCAACCGGTTGGGTTTTTCCACCAAATGAAGAATTTTCTTTGCTTTTTCAGAACCTTCTTCAATAAGATTGTTCAATTTTAGTCGGTTCACCGTTAATAGTGCAATTTCAGAACCAGAAAACAAAGCAGAAATGAATATCAACACTATGATTGAACCTATATTAACTAAGTCGCTAGATCCCATCTAGTATTCTCCTCTCTCAATAAGCCACTTCTGTACATATTCTATACATTCAGTTTCTAAATTTCGCATTGTGGCTAAGTCTTGTTCTGTTTCATGATCATATCCCAACAAATGGAGTAATCCATGGGAAAACAACCAAAGATATTCGTGTTCAAGGGGAATAGAAAGTTCCTCAGAATCTTCCTTTGCTTGATCTGTGCAAACAATGATCTCCCCTACCAACATTTGATCCTGGATTTGCTCATTGTACACAAATGACAAAATATCCGTAGGTTGATTTTTTCCTCGATAGGTACGATTTAGCTTTTGCATCAAGGATTTATGAACGAAGGCTACGCTAATGGTCGATTGATCGGGGAATGATTGAAACATAGGATGCGTGATGAGTATACCGACTCTAGTTTTAATCCATTCTATAGGCAAGTCCGGTACAGCGTCATCAACGCTGTATTCAATACTTGTCATATTTGTCCTCTCTTATAGGGGTAATTTTTTTTAAAAACTTTTTTCTCATCAATTTTTTCAACAGGATATGTAATTCTTGAATGATACAAAGAGTCCAGGGTAAAGATGAAGGATTCTTGAATTGCATAATACTCTGCATAGGTTAACTGAGACTCTTTCAATTGACCATCTTGGATTTTTATGTTCATTATTTCCTCTACAGCATCACGAATCTTCTGCGTGTCTTTGTCTGGCATCGAACGAACCGCAGCTTCTACAGAATCTGCAAACATAAGTATAGTTTCTTCTTTAGAAATGGGTTTTGGTCCAGGATAACGAAACTGAGAATCATCTTTCAATTCCGGATTTAGGGCTTGAGCTGCTTGGAATAAAAAGCTAATTCGAGTGGTTCCGTGATGGGTAAGAATAAAACGCTGAATTCCTGATGGTATTCGATTTTTATCCGCCAATTGTTTACCATTCAAGACGTGTTCTTTGATAACATTGACAGATTGATAGGGATCCAAATCATCTAATATGTTTTTTCCGCTACTATTCTCTGTAAAGTAGAAAGGAACTACAGTTTTTCCAATATCATGGTAGTAGGCACCTACTCGGACAAGCATATCATCGGCACCAATTTGTTTTGCTGCATGAGAAGCAATATTAGCAACCATGATAGAATGCTGGTAACTACCTGGTGCTACTTCAAACAAATAGCGTAATAAAGGAGAATTTGAGTCACTCAATTCGATTAATCGAAGTGGAGTGATGAAAGAAAAAGTTCTTTCCAAGAAAAGAATGATTCCAAGAGTAAACAAGCCTGAAATAAATCCATTCACAAATACCAGCAAAACAGGGCTCAAGATACCGCCTTCTGTGGTGTAGCCGGGAAAAATTGAAAATATAACAAAAGCAAGAACTGCAAATAACAAACCTGTTAAGAAACTCTTTAAAATATAGTCCGCATAGGTTCGAAAAACAGAAAACAACTGAATAGCAAACAGCGCTGATAATAAGTAGACAGAGGTGCAGACGATGTCCATTCCGAAAAAGGGAAAGAAAAGCATAGTAAGAATTGTAGTACTATAGTACCCAAAAGGTTTGTTGAAAAATACCGTCATAATGATAGAAAACAGAAACAGGGGTGCGAGATATCCTTGAAATGGGATAGTAAAACGAGAAATTGTAGCTAGTAATGTAATGGAAGAAAATAAAAGAACACATTTTTTTAGATTCTGTATCCATTCATTCTTATGGGAAACAAACAAGTAGAAAAACAGAAAAAAGAATAGAATGAAGGGGTACAATAGGGCATGCAACCAAATCATCCATTGCATGTCATCACCAAAATATCCAGCTGCCTTGAGGCGTTCTAGATCTTCTTGGTTTAATACTTCCCCTTTTTCAACCAACAGTTCATTGATGCGAATATTTTCCTGCACAGGAGATATTCGAGCTTTAGCTTTTTCTTTTTCAAGATTGGTTGCTTGTTCATCAACGCTTAAATTAGGTTGTAATTCCTTTTGTGCAATATAGGTGATGGTTTGTATTGTTTCTTCTCTGCCATCTTTGTTATACGACAGTGCAATAAGCTCAATCGTTTCATATTTCTTAGCAATGTTCTCTTTGCGTACACCCGCCTCAAGAAGCTCTAGATTGATCTCTGTAGCCGCATCGAAAATGTATTGAAGAGTGTCTGTTTCTGTAGTCAACAAATAGATTGCAATGGATCGATCTTCCTGCGTCAAACCAAGTAAGTTCGCAATCTCTTCGATTTTCTCAGAATCCTTTTTTAAGCGATTATTACGTTCGTCTAAAATCTGACGATACATGTACTGTATTTGATCTGTCATTTCCTCAGAAACCGTATGGTTTTGAGTGAGTCGTATTTCTATGTCTGCTGCTGCATCATTGCGCAATTGCTCAGTTTTAACACGATTGTAATAGGGCATAACAGATCGTTTGGCATATAAGTTTCTCGGGGCTACATCTCCAATAGAAAAAGTTGTGCGGTGCTGAAAATCATAGGAAAAAAGTAATGCGGCGATGCATAAAAAGGAAAGAACTACGATACCAATGCGAAATGGGTCAAATAATTTTAGAAAATTGGGAAGGGCTCTGTCGCCAGAGCCCATTATACTGTTCACGGCGAAGTAATTACTTTACCTTACGTCGACGCTTCTTGGCAGAAGCGATTTGTTTACGACGCATAACACTGGGGGGATAAAAATACTGATGTTTTTTAATATCAGATATAATTCCCTGTCTAGCACAATCTTGCTTAAATCGGTTCAGTAAAGAATCGAAACTTTCATTGTCTCTTCTCTGTGCTTGAGCCATCTAAAAAATCATCACCCTTTCAACTTTGCATATAAACAGTTTACATCGGCATGTGCCACTTGTACTTGATACAACTGACCTACATGAAAAGCACAATCGAGATCCTGCAATCGAACTCGAATGTAATTGCGCGTGAGACCTGTCGAATTACTCTCTAAAAGGACTTCAACAGAAACTCCGATACAATTTTCGTGAATATTATACCGGATCGTATTCTCAATTGCAAGCAATCGGTTTCTTCTCTCTCTTTTTATAGCATCCGGAATATGATTTTTTAAATTCGCAGCGACAGTCCCTTCCCGAATCGAGTAAGGAAATACATGAATTTTCGAGAATTGAATTTTTTTTACCCATCTCAATGAGTTTTCAAAATCAAGATCCGTTTCTCCCGGAAATCCCACAATTATATCGGTAGATACAAGAAAATCTGGAATATTTTTCCGTAACATGCGGATCACTGCAGAATACTCTTCAATGGTATAAAGTCGATTCATGGATTTTAAGACTGAATTTGAGGCAGACTGCAGAGATATATGAAGATGATTACAGAAGACGGGATACTTTGCTACAATTTCACAAAATCGTTTTGTAACAAATTGTACTCCTATTGAAGAAATACGAACACGGTATAAATCATTAGAAAACCGTTTGCCAATCTCTTCCAGCAACTCATAAAACCCAAAATCAGGTTCGGTGGAATCTTGATATAAACCTACTTGAGTACCGGTTAGTACGATTTCTTTGTATCCGGCTTGAACAAGAGATTGAATTTCAAGCAATATTTCCTTTTTGGTTCTTGACACCACAGGACCTCTAACATAGGGTACTATACAATATGAGCAGTATTGATTGCATCCAGACTGGATTTTAACAAACGCTCGTGTTCTTTCTCCAAAGTGTTGCAAAACATGAACCACTCCCTGCCCACAACTAGTAGGTATTTCAGATTTGTTTAGAAGAAGTCGAACAATTTCGTCAAATTGCCCCGTAAAAATATTACACTGAGTTGCAAGTTCCTGGATAATAGGTCCAATACAACCCGTAATATAGATCCACTGGTTTTGATTTCTTTGGGCTTTCTTCACTAAAGATGCGCACTCTCTCTCGGCTTTTTCTGTTACAACACAAGCGTTTACAATCACAATGTCCGCATTCTCTATCCGATCTACAATCTTGTAAGATAGACATAAAGATTGCAACATAGTTTCAGCATTGTACTGGTTTACTTTACATCCAAAAGTTTTTAAATACAGGTTTTTCACAAAGAAAACTCCAGAATGTATTGCACAAGACCTGCCATAAAGTACCCGGCTGTTTCTGTTCGAAGAATTGTTTTTCCCAAAGTTACTTCACAAAATCCACGATCTTTAAGAATCTTGATTTCTTCGTCAGTGATACCACCTTCTGGCCCAACACATAACCAAAGATGCTTCTCTTTTGTGTCCCAATTAAATCCTTTTGATAGAACAGAAAACAGATTTTTTGTTCGTTCTGCTTCATAAGCTACAATTTTAATATCGAAGGGAGATAATGAGCAATGATTTAAAAAAGAAGCAAATGGAGTTACTTCAGTAATCATTGGTACATAAGGAGCTTTGGATTGTTTGATAGCAGAAGTTGCAATTCGTTGCCAACGGTTTCGCTTTTCTTGTAACTGAAGTGTAGATAAGGAAGAATATGACCGTTCCATAAAAACTGGATGAAAGTAGTGAATTCCGATTTCGGTACCCTTTTCAACAATCTCTTCCATCTTTTTCATCTTTGGCATTCCTTGAATAAGATGAATAGAGTACTCTATTTCTTCGCGGGGAAATACTTCGTGAAGAAGCACCATGGCTTCTTCTCGTTGAATCTCTTGAATTGTCCCTTTAGCAAATCCATTGGATGCGATGAATTCGACTTCTTCTCCCTTAGAAAAACGCACAACATGAACAAGATGATGAAATTCTTCTCCAGTGATTCTCATAGTGGAGCCGTCCAAGGGAAGAGTGTGTACGTAAAAACGCCTCATAAACTACATAAATCCCGGTAAATTTGAATTGTCACTGTCGGGTCCCCAGCTGGACAACGAACCAAAAATCAAGCATTCATCTGGATCCATCAAGAGTTTCCGAGTTAGCTCAGTAGCAGGGGCTTGAGAAATTTGTAAAGATAGACCTTTAATTAACGCAACAGGGGTTTTTTCTGTTGTTTCGCCCATCACTAAATTTGCGGCAGAGGCAAGATTATCTGCAATGTTCAAACGAGTCACATGCATGGTTTTCCCAAACAAGTCTTTTTC
>CAZOYI010000237.1:0-4736 GCA_964583965.1 uncultured Caldisericota bacterium | reverse complement strand
CTTTCGGTTCATCCCCACGCCTGTGGGGAACTCACTTAAGGAAGAACACTGATAGAGAAACGGTTTTCTCAATATACAATTATTCTACCAACAAAAAATTATAACATCGATAGTTAAATAACGTTTATTCACATTTGTGTTAAACCCTCTTTGGGTAAGAATGAAACTAACTTTAGTCCATCTAATAGAACTGGAATCCTTCGATTTTTACCAAATGTCTCAAAATCAAAACCTGATTCGTTGTTCGTAGACCAGACTACAACAACATTACCATCCTCTATGTTTTTCTGGATTGTCTTGATAAGTTTTTCTCTGACTTTTACAGAATAATCACCAATAAATACTCCAGAACGAACTTCAAGAAGTAATCTTGATAAGTACCCCCTTAAGTTATCGGGTATATTCTCAGTTACGATGACCAGCATCGCCGATTCCTTTTGGATCTTCAAAAGCTATCTCTACCGCTTCAGGAGGTGCTTCAGGTTTATTTATACCACCAGCAGATAACACTTCTTCAATACTGGGAATAATTCTTCGTAAAAAATGAGTTTCTTTGAATTTATCCCTAGATTTTATTCGCACCTCTCTAATTGGGTTTTTGTGTTGTTTACCCACTATTTCAAAGGCTAACGGAACTACGGTTTCAAATTTGAACATATCTGCAATATCATAAACAAAGGAAAGCGGTTTTCCAGAATGAATAAAACCGATTGCGGGAGCATATCCCGCAGCGAGAATAGCAGATTCACACAAACCGTAAAGTGCATGATTACCTGCACTAATGGTTTTATTAATATCATCAGCCTTATCCCAATCTTTTGGATCGTAGATTCGTCCCCTCCATTTTACATGGAATTTTGCTGCAAGGAATGAATAATATGCCTTAACTCGTTTACCTTCAATTCCACGTAATTGCTCAATACTTCTTTTAGAGGGAGGTTCTTCTCCAAATCTAAATCTATACATCGCTCTAACAACTTTGATTCTTAATTTGTCATCAAGTGCCAATTGTGCTTGATAAAGAAGACGATCCGATCTTGCACCACCTGGTTGTCCCGATGCATACAATCGAACCCCACTTTCTCCGACCCAGATAATTAAAGTACCACAAGTGCTTGCTAAGCTTATAGCATCATGGGTTATGGTAGTACCAGGTTCAAGAAATATACATGCTAAACCTGCAACAGGTATATGGGTTCGCACCCCTTTTTCGTCAACTAATACAAATGCACCATCTTGGATATCAAGTCTTCCATATTTCAGGAATATCATGGAGTTTCTTTCCTTAATACTAATTGGGGAAGATTGAATTCTCATTTCAATGAAGTTTCTTTTTTTGATTTCATGATTACTCCACGTGGTGAAAACATTCTGTTTGATGAGCGAAATGAAATGACTTGATCATTGTAAGTTTCATTGCTTTTTTCAAAATCCTGAGTTTCTTCTTGATGGTTATAATCATCAATGGAGTTTTCACCAATCAATGAATGTAGTGCCTTTTGCAAAGAGTCATTGTTTGATACATATAACGGCAAAGAGGGTACACATGATTTTCTTCCAAGCCAAATTCCCCACAATGGATCCTTAAGGGACTTCTCAATGGTGTTTATCATATCAGTAACACCACCAACGATGACTCCATAGTGCCCATCTGTAATGTACTGACGATATGTTAAATGTGCATGTTGATTAATCTTTCCACCAACTTTTGCGGTACCAAGAACGGTGTGAAAATCAGTAATTCTTTGCATCGTGTATTTCGTCTTTTTATTGCTATTCAAGTCAATAGTGATTATTCCACAATCCTTGAAAGCTAGTAAAAAAGCTTTCTCTTCTTCTGAACCCCTGTCATATCCAAGTGAAGCACAAATTATTCCAGCTATCGCACTTTTTGTTGGAAACAGTGATGTGTTTCTGTAACTAAACTGAGAATTATAACCCCAAGACTGTAGAGGACCTTTTAGCTGAATGGTTATATATCTTAAATCAGTTGACATAGTTCAAGAAACCTTCAATAAACTTAGATTTTGAGATGTCTGGAATTGATAAATGCAATGTATCTTCGATTTGCCAAGTATTTTTGATTAATGTGAAATGATCTTTCAGTAACTCAACGGCATTGTCTAAAAACCCATGTTTAGATTCAACTGGTTTTTCAAATGCATTGATTAGTTGGATTGGATGACCATTCTCACGATAAACACCTAGAACATAACTAGGGAGGGTAAAGGCGTTCATGCTATTCTTTTTTGCTTCTGGCATAGCATATAGTGTTGATTCGATAAAAGTTGATACTACCCTTTTTCGCTGTTCTGTATCAAGATCTTTTAGATGATTATCATCAAAAAGCATACCCAAGTTGAGTGCCGCAAACCGGTAATATGTTGCTGTGTTGAATTCAAGAGTACCAGTCATACCTGCCCCAGGATCGTCTGTACCAGATAAATCATCAATTGCTGTAAAAAAATCGATCTCGTTATCTACTTTATGAATAGATATCGCATGAGAAAACATTGAAGCAGCTTCAATTTGAAGACTACCATCATTGGCAATCATCCTGCCAAACAACGCAATATCTGCAGCATCGTTTAAGTGTGCTTTTTTCACTCCTTTTGAAACTACTTTTTTAAGTTGTTTTTCAATTTCACTTTGACTAACGTCACCATTGCTGAAAAAACTGTCTTTTATCTCTTCTGCAAGCGATTTGTATTCATTATCAGATAAAAAGAGCATTGTTTTTACTTTACTAAATGCATCGGGATCTTCTTTTTTCTTATCAAGAGTTTCGATGATATCAGCAGACTTTATTGCAATGTTTTTCGCAAGTGTTTCCTCAATTTCAAGCTCTACCAACTTATCAAAGAGTTGGTGTATAAAACGTCTTGATCTAATACCCTGGAATAAGTGAGAGTGATCAATTTCTTTCGCATATGTCCGTATTGCTTTCTTCCAACATTGACTAGATACTCGTGCACGTTGAACACCACCAAATAGGGTTGTTTTTGGTGAATTTAGGTCGTCTCTATTTACGCAGTTAACGGGTAAAGATTGAATAATGTGCAATTCTAAATGTTTCATTTTTTCTCCTAACTATTTTGATATGACTAATACTAACAAACCAAAACCAAAGCTTTTTGCGCTTCCAATGCCTTTTTCAAATGTTTGAATGAACTGATTTGAATCAAGAACTTCTAAGTAACCTTTAAAATCCACACCAGAATGATATCCTTTCACGTGTTTTTTTGAGAAGTGGTATTTCGTGGGATGCCCTATGTGTAATTTTTCTGTGGATACTATTTTAAAGCCACCGGATTCTGCTTTTCGGTTTAGCCATTCATAGAGTGCTTCTGTATGAATCAATGGTATACGTTTGCCTTGCGTTTTCTTTTTTTGGTTATTTTCTTTATCTGAAACCATTGGTTGAACTTTTTTTAATGTTGGATTTGCGCGGAGTTCGAAGTAGTACTTTTTAAATTGGAAATATTGATTAGGAATGACTTTTGTTTCAAAACAATCATTATTACACCAGTAAGGTTTTTTGGGTTCTATGGGTGAGACGATAATAACCTGAGTCATCTCATTATGAGGATCAACACGAAATAGGAAATTTCTTTGCATTTCAGGTTTTTCGGGGAAGCAATCCCAAATTTTCTTATGCCATTGGTAGGTGTCGCAAATGCCATGTGAAAATACATCCTGATTACTGATGGCTACTTTAGTGATCCAATTCATTCTAGCTCCTCTTCATCGTGTTGTACATTCCAAAAACTACTACCCCATTTGGTTTTAATATCTGAACCCCAACTTTTCATGTCATAATACAACGATGTGTAATTTATCCCAATATTCATAGATTTTGCATAAAGAACCATGCGAAGTACTCTATGAAAAAGTTCTTCTTCTGTATCAGAGGATAGAAGCAATAAAAATCGCTTTTCGAGTGAATCAAGTTTTTGATCACTGTCTTTGGAGAAGTTATTTGATTTTGGGCCACTTCTTTCCTTCATGATACGATAACAACTCTCACCAAAATTCTTATGGTTAGATTCCATTGGGTGATGTGCATACAAAGAAGCAATGAATGATTTAAGAGTATCATGAATGTCTATACCTAATCTTTGTAATGTTGGCCAAGCCCTTATCCTTTTGTTGTCATACAGAAGGCACTTTAACGAAGACATAATACCGCGATTCTCATTTTGTCGCTTGACATTGTCTAGCCAGATCATAGAAAACCTCCTTGTTAAGATTGTCTAAAATAATGTGATTCCACATAAAGCCAAATTTTTGTGAACCCTTAGCATAAGCTCGTATTTGTCTAGGGGTGGTGTTGCCACATACACGTTGATAAGCAGTTTTACTAGTATCAAATAGAAATTTACGCCATATAGCTTTGTGTTGTATGTACTGATCACTACCATGGTAATCAATTTGATCCAATAGAAGGTGTAGGTTCGTTTCGAGTTGAGTCCAATAGTAAGAACAAGCATTGGCGGATAATTTGGTCTTGTTTTGCCAATCTTTAGATTGCCATGCATCATCAATGCTTTCTCTATATACGTCAATGGCCCATTTTAAAGTGCTTTCCACTTTTTCGGCAATTTCTATTTCGTTTTCGTAAACCGTTCTTCTTTCCTCATTGAAGAATTTATCTGATATGTGATATAAAGATTCACTGATATCCAGAATGTTTGCCTGGGATCTTGAAACAGCTACAATTTGAATTTCATATGTTT
>CAZOYI010000236.1:0-2212 GCA_964583965.1 uncultured Caldisericota bacterium | reverse complement strand
GAAGGAAACAAAGATCTAGAAAACATCACCAATGATGGTTCATTCTTTGTTTTCAACAATCCCATGCAGCATTGTACATATGCGTTCAATTGCCAAACTGGAGAGACCTTTGAAATACCGTGGATCAACAAGTTAATGAAGTGGAGTTTATGGCCAGAAACTAAGCGTTTGTTTTGCTGCTACGGAATGGATACTTGGTACAATGACTTACAAAATATTTCTGGCAGACCATATATCGAGATTCTACAACTTGAAAATATGAAAAAAGATAAGATTGAATTTCCAATTCGAAATGGGGAATTGTATCAGGAAAAACTCGTCTTCCATGACCACCTTATCTTTGGAGTCATCCATGGTGACAGTGAAGAGCTTCTTGCTTTGGATAGCACGTATACTTGGAATCATTTTTATACGCTTCAATCCTTGCTTCTGGTCAACGATCAGTTCTATCCTTCCTATTGGTATAAATCTGTCAATAAACCTATACTGAGAACTATCACACAGGAAAAAGAATCATATCCACTTACTTTCAAGCTTTCATATGAGAATTGTGTTGAAGAAGAAACAAGACTTAACACTCTTCTATTTGATCATAACTTCCAATGTATCAAAGAATTGACGAAAAAAGAAAGTGTTGAACCAATGTTTCAAGGGTCTTGGTTAATCACAACGAAAATAGGCCGAATAAGTTGTGAAACAGTATGGTGTCGTCTTGAGCAGGATACGGTATATGAGTTTTTCGTACCAGACCCTGGCACAACATATCGGTTTACAAAAAAAGAAATTGAAAAAAGTCTTGCAGAGGAAGGTTTCGATAAGCCCTACATTTACGATGAGTTTCTGTATGATCTATTCTCGCAAAGAAAATATGCTGTATATGAATGCAGTATTCTAGAGAATATCGAGAAAAATGGTTTAAACGGGACTCTATCAAAAAAGCTTTTTTTCATCCTCTCTTTTGAAGATAGCAAGATTTATTCCAACGGGACAAAACCAAATCTTGAGTTTGCATGCTGGATAGATCATGAATAGACTTTCGTTCATTCTTCTCAATGATCAAGCAGTATCGTCATGGAAAACATAAGAACCAAGATCTAGTATATGATTACCAAAAGAAGAGAGAGTCTATAATGACCCTCTCTTCTTTTGTAAAACTGATTTTCATCAGACTGGACTGTTCCAAAAAGGTAGACATATACTAAGAAAAGCAGGTACTTTATTTGGTATAATTTGCATAGACAGGTTGGGAGGTTTCAATGCGAAACGTTGTGGTGGTATTGATAGGCTTTTTGATGGTGGTTTTTTGTATGTCTTGTACCCAAAAACAAGGGGTTGATGAAATGTTGGAAAATTCGACTATAGTGAAAGTCCTTCAACAAAAGAACGCCACGTACATTATGGATGTTCTGATTCAATCCGATCAATCGATGATTGTGCTAGGAATGACAGAATCCCCCTTTTTACCTGCACATTCGGGTAGACCAGAAGTAGAAACTCAACAGAATCAATGTTATGGGTTTCTATGCTCCATGTCGGCCGATATGCAAATCCAATGGCTGCATTACCTCTCACCAGAACTCCCTGGAAGAGGATTGTCGTTAACCCAAGATCATGAATTCAATATCTATGTTGTGCACACGCAAAAACTACACCCGCAAGAAGAAGATCATTCCTTTGGTTTGTTTATCTCTACGTATGCTCACGATGGTACATTCTTGCAACGCAATCAGATTTCCCATTACTTCGCACAACGTTGTGAATCGTTTGTATTTGATCCTACATTGGAACAATTATATGGTGTTTTTTCCCCAGAAAACTTTGACACAATTGGTTCTTTTTCTGCAGTTGAATCGGGTTCTGAAAACGTACGCACAGAACCTGAGAGTTGTTTTTTGGTTTGCTTATCCTATGAAGGGGATATGATGTGGTACCAAGAAATATCTTCTGCTGTTTCCTATCCAACAAATATGAATATTCAATGCAGCTTGGATAGTTTACGAGTCTATGTTGTCATACAAAATAAAGATCCCAATGAAGTACACAAAGCAGCGCTTGGGATCATGGACTCTTCCGACAAGCCGCCTATGGGGGATGTTCTTTGTTTTTCATCCGGTGGAGAAGTCGTATGGCCTGCTCTCGCTAAACCTCGTTTCGGTGACTATGTACATTCCATTACTGAAGATGCAAACGGTACGGTGTATTGTTTGCACAC
>CAZOYI010000235.1:0-2226 GCA_964583965.1 uncultured Caldisericota bacterium | reverse complement strand
GTTTAACTACACCATGAATCTAACATGCTGCTTTGATTGTTACAATGCAGAAACAGGTGGCTACAATGGCATTAGTAGTCGAATAGAGATCCCAATTTGCATAACCGACGATAATGTTGTATTGGCTAGTCCACCAAAATACAACCAAGAATCAAATGAAGGTTGGGTGTATTACTTCCGCAAAGCCACTGAGGAAAATCCTCATTCTTTGTTGGAGATCCAGCGATTGGATTTAGAAAAAGGGTATCTTATTGATCCAATCTTGATTCCAATTGATTCTTCTTATCATATCCCTTTGAATATGTACAGCTTCTTTCCTTTGCTACAACGAAAAAATCTTCTCTTTGCTGAATATTATGATTCCATTCAGGAAAAATATATCCTTATCAAGATCAACATTTTTACGAAACTGATTGATTGGGTATATGAAAGTCAGGAAAAGGTGGCAGAAGTCCTATCGAATCATTCAGATAGAAGCACCGTATATTTGATAGAGGGAATGAATGCCTATCGAAAGATGGATCATTTAACTACTGACACTCTTGAACACTGGGAGATGAATGAAGTAGTAGAAGAGGATTATGTTTACTCTCAATCCTCTTGCCTGGATCCTATCATAGCCACCCGTTTTGTTCATTCTGTGGTCGTTTTTGACACCAACTCAGGTGAAGTTCTATGGATGAAAGAATCTACTAAACCAGTACACTACAAAGATGTTGCTTTCATTGGTTTTACTCCGCCTATCATTGAAAAGACCGGTGAAGACATATACCAAATCCTCTATGCACTTGATGATCAAATTGGAGTAGTGGAAATAACTTTGCCGTAAAACTCTACTTCAGTATGGGATAAAATTTCTGCAAGTTTCCATTGGGTAAAACCTGGAGTATGCAGTATTGATTCTCCGTAAATCCGTACAGATACACGGTTTCTTGAAAGAATAAATTTTTTTGTTTTCATATTTCCGATTTCGGATTTGTTATTTCCGTGTAATAAGCATCTTCATAAAGATCAACAACAAAGATACTAAGGTAAACTTTCATCAAAATCCATCCTTTATTATCAGTCATTGAATTTGTCATGGTTTTCAAACAGATTCCTCTATATACTTTACTATGTTACCATCAAGAGGTGTATGGGGTGTCTGCTGGAGTCATCTATTCACTTTCTGCTTTCCATACCAAAGTAACTGTTTTTTGAGTACCATCCCAGTTTACAGAATAGCCTATGAATTCACCAATAAACCGTATAGGAAAATGCATACGCATATCTCGAATCATATCTAGTTTGTCAATGGAAACTGGGACACCATTTACAATTACTTCTTCTTTTCCTGAAATAAACTGCAAGGTATCTTTCCCATTAGGGGATGTAAGAGTCATACATTTTGTATCCGGATTGTAGTCTCTCTCAAATACCAAATACTCGAAAATTAGGTTATCTGAAACATACACTCTTCCATGGGAATTATAGGATTGACCAATGAATTTGCTTTCCTTGTTTACAAAACCATATGTAGAATCTAAATGAATGACAACTTCTTCCGGCAATGTAACTTCTTCATTAGCATATAAAGTAAACGATTCATGGCAAATGCTGATGAATAGAAAGACACATAAAAAAGTTAACAAGATTATTTTCATTTTCATCCTATCCTCCAAGTTGCAAGTTTTCACTCTTAGGTATGTCTGGTCTTATGCCAGGTGGTTCTTTACCGAACATTCCTGCCCATCCATACTCGGTATGCATATTCTGATAAACAAACGGGCTTAATGATTAATTGGCATAGAATCTTTTTTAGAGCCACTCACCTGTTTGTGTAAACTTAAAACATCCACTCCTTTCATGATATGAAATTTTTAACATCTTCAAACTCTAGTAACAATTGGTCCAATATTGCGTCCCAGTGTTGCATACGTGCAGTCCATTTCTTGCTGGCTTTTTCGATCCCTAAATATGCGAGTTTTATGACGGATTCTTCTGTTGGAAATGGCCTTTGGTTTTGGTTAATTTCCGTATTTGTCGATTGATGGATTCAATGGGATTGTTGGTATATATCAAGCTTCGTAATTCTTTGTCATATGCAAAGAAATACCACACGAAGTAAAGGATTAAAAATTACATTTTTGATTTTACATCTACCATTTGGGTGTTACAATCATAGTGAATTTTTTTGTAACGTGCACCGTATCCATTTTGGAGCGGTAGCTAGGAGCTTGTATGAAG
>CAZOYI010000234.1:0-2081 GCA_964583965.1 uncultured Caldisericota bacterium | reverse complement strand
GTTTATTGATTTTATCCTTGCCCCCACCCGTGTGAGCAAGTTCGACCATTTTCTTTAATTCTTCAATTGCTTTTTGAATCCACATATTCGTTCCTTTTTGAGTTGCATTTTACGATTTTCTAACTCGGTCAATGGTTTGTTTCACCAAAGGCGTAAGAACCATAAAAATGATGCCATTGCTGATGATATGAATCAATCCAAAGGACAAACCAGCTAGTAAGTATACTAGTAGTGTACTACTGTTTTCGCTAAATGAAACAAAGCCACCCAGGTTTGTCAAGACATCATATATAAGAGTAATAGTCAATCCAAATGCGAGATAGGATAAACATCGGTCATAGGGTAGAATGGAAGAAAACGAGGTTTTTTTGGATCGGACAACCCATCCGCCGAAAAAGCCGATCAGTCCACCCCCAAGAGCTTGCGTAATGAGCAGAGGCACAGGGGCTACACCATAGGGCGATAACATAGAATGGAGTGAAAAACTAAAGATTCCAACAACAGTACTAAACTTACGTTCCAGGACGTACGTTGACATCCATACTGAAAAACTGATCAACTCTACATTAGGAACCATCTCTAGGGCTTTTCCAAGCACCACACTGATGGCAATAAAAAGGGCTGTCAATACAATCGTTTGCACTGTAAACTCTGTCGATTGCTTTGTATTTGTACTCATATGGCAATTAGTAACCAACCATTACTCATCCTACTACCTCGTCCAATAGATGTTTCAGAAAACTAATATTCAATGCCCTCAATGCAAGATGCACCCTGATCAAAGTGGTGTTTTATCTTACCTATCTCACTGACAATATCAGCATTTTCCACAATTTCCGATGGGGCATATCTTCCAGTTACAATGATATGAGTATTTTTACGAGTGTCTAGAATGCGTAGTAATTCCGATACAGGAACTAAGCCATAATACACAGTGATAAGGATTTCATCCAAAACCACCATATCGTAAGATTCTGTTTGTAGTATCTGGGTAAGTTTTTGCAAACCTTCCTTGATGGGTTCCACATCAGAGGGTTGAATATTGTCAAAATCAATAAACCGACCGGCTCCAAATACCATAGTATCAAAGCCATCCAACTCTTGAATAGCAGCTATTTCCCCTTGATTGGCATCTTTCAAGAAGTACAGCAGTGCTACTCTCATCCCCCTGCCATAAGCTCGTAAGGCGGATCCAATTCCAGCGGTTGTTTTTCCTTTTCCTTCTCCCGTATATACAATGAGTAGACCTTTGTTCATAATAACCTCATTTTAAAGCTCATTGTTTGAGCAGACTCTCATGAATAGATCAATCGGTTCTATCTGTTCAGATATCTTACAACAAAGCTATCAAACCGATGGAAAACTATTTTTGTGAAACACACTTATTTTGCTATAAATATAGTAAAATTCAAGCAATAAGGTATAAAAGTAAAAACGCATGAAAAAAGAATTGTATACACCCCAAGACTTAGAATGCATTGATTTCGAAAGCGACATTGGGCATCCTGGTAAATCCCCATACACCAGAGGTGTATATGATGCCATGTACACAAAACAGCTCTGGACAATGCGGCAATATGCTGGTTTTGGCACATCCACGGAAACCAACAAACGATTTCGATATTTGCTTGAGCAAGGACAAACAGGCTTAAGCGTTGCTTTCGATTTACCAACACAAATTGGATATGATTCTGACAATCCAATGTGCAAGGGAGAAGTGGGAAAAGTAGGCGTTTCTATTGATACACTAGCCGACATGGAAGACCTTTTCCAAGACATTCCTATTGAGAACATCAGTACCTCCATGACCATCAATTCCACAGCCATCATTGTTCTTGCCATGTACATCGCATTGGCTGAAAAACGTAATCTTTCCCTTGCAAGTCTTCGAGGCACTACGCAAAATGACATTTTGAAAGAATATGTAGCTCGTGGCACATATATCTTCCCTCCCAAGCCATCTCTCAAACTAATTGTTGATATTTTTCAATATTGTTCGGAAAAAATGCCCAAATGGAATACTATTAGTATCAGTGGCTATCACATTCGAGAAGCTGGCTCCAATGCAGTACAGGAAGTAG
>CAZOYI010000233.1:0-8791 GCA_964583965.1 uncultured Caldisericota bacterium | reverse complement strand
GTCAAATTATTTACGGAAAAAGGAGTAACAGTTCAAATTTCTGTTTTGCTTTCATGATTCATTGGTTATACTTTGGTTAGTGGCAGATAATCAAAAAAGATCTTAAGAGGAGAATGAAATGAATACGAAGAGTATGTTTCGGGTGCAGCACTATAAATTTGCAGGTTAGTTCATTTTTCGCCCATTTGATGAAATGTTCCTGTGGCATGATGGGCACATGCACGAAACAGCGTGTACAGCAGGCAGTGAAGATATTCTTCAGGACGGATATTGGAGAACGGAACAAGCAGCCAGAGAGTTTCTGAATCAGTGGGAAGAAAACTATAAGGATTAGAAAATGGCCATCATGCCAAAACACATGCAAGCACGCATCAAAAGAGAGTTGCGGAAACACGTCAATCATCCTCAAAATTGCTTTTGTTGTCCGAAATGTGGTCGCAAAGCATATTCTACCATGTCTCACATGAAGTGTATGAATTGTGCTCCAGACATGGAGAAGCTATAACAGAAATGAATCAGACGGCCTCGTGGTGGAATTGGCAGACACCCAGGATTTAAAATCCTGTGCTCTCCGGAGCGTGTGGGTTCGACTCCCACCGAGGCCATTGAGAATTAAAATACTTGAAAGGAAAATAATATGTATGCATACTATAGCAAAACTTGGGATATGTTTGAACACATGTGTTCTCTTAGAGTAGGAAGATGGTTCAATGTGATCCTTCTTCTTCCGGAACTCACCATTATCACCAGGGACAAAGATCATTGGTGGGACTATCTCATTCCAATGGGATTCAGGGTTTCGATTTTGATGTTTACTGTTGAATTCGAATGTTGGGGTAACTAGGTAAAGGGAGAAATAAAATGGACTACTTTGTTGTTTGGATTGGTGGTTTTCTCGTTGGATGTCTTGCTATGTATCTTTATATAACAAGTTAGGAGAACGAAAATGTTGAAAGTGACTACTGCTGCAGGAAATGAAGTACAGGTGTTATTTAACGATGATAAAAGTCGTTGTTGTGTGAGGTTGGGTGGGGACAATTATTTCAATTTTTATACCTACGAAGCTCATCAGCCTTATAAAGATTGTTGGTTCTACATTGAATCTCTTATCTCAGCCTTGGATATTATCGATAAAATCTTGGCGATTACAACCAGGAAAAATTATATGGGAACTCCACCTTGTTATCCCATAGCTGGTTTGTAGAACAAAAAACCATCTGAACGTTTACAATAATGGAGAGAATAGTATGAAAATTACAATTAGTACAAATACAAAGAAACCAGTAGTCGGTGTTCCGTTGGAACAAATTCCTGCAGGTCACTTGTTTCGAGGAATACAAAGCAACAGTATTGGATTCGTTTCGTCCGAATATAGCAGTACAAAGCGAGATTACACTTGGCTGAAGTATTGTGACGATAAATTTTGTGGATTTCATATCGATTTGGAACTCGCAAATGAATTGGGTTTGTTGGTGGAAGACCTGGGTCCTGTGGAAATCCAATTCAGTTGAATCTATTTTGTTTTCATCAAATAAAGGTTATACTTTAGTTGGTGGAAGGCTCCATGGTGGAATTGGCAGACACACTGGTTTCAAACACCAGAGTCCGTAAGGATGTGAAGGTTCGACTCCTTCTGGAGCCATTAATTCAGTGAAAGGGTTGAAAATGAACAGGAGACAAAGATGAACTACGTTATACTTGATGACAAAAAAATAGAAATCAGTGAAGAAACTACTAAGAAGTTAAGAGTACTACTGGAACCCACATACAAAGTCGGGGATATTTTGGTAAACGGAGACGATAAAGTTATTATTGTAAAAATTCCTAAAACTCTTCGAGTTGGATTAGTCAACATTGGAAACAGTTTTTATGTTGAAATAGGAGCTTTTTGGGATGACATCACCATTAAAGTAAAAAATCCTAAAAGCATAACCAAATCAGAGCTTGATAACATTAGTACTTTAGCTTGGGTGAAAGAATGAAAATCAAAGCACTTAAATGTTTAATTTGTGACAGTATCATATATTCTCGTGCCAGACATGATTTTCGTAGTTGTGAATGTGAAAATCTGTTTGTGGACGGTGGTTTTGCCTACCAACGAGCAGGAGCAAAGGATCCAGAAAAAATGGCTTCTGTTGAAATAGAAGTAAACGCCACTACAGAAGAATTATATGATGATTGGAATATGGTTTATGATAAGTTCGGTCTTGTTAAAGGAGATTGAGATGAATTAGAAATAAAATTGATAGATAGATTGGCAGCTGAAGCTGTAAAGACAGAATAATTTTTTTACTTTAAGGAGACAAAACATGAACGTACAAATTCCTGATGGTCGTAAATTCAATGTGCAGTTCATTAAAGAACATGCTTGAACATATCCCAACGAACAACTAGTTATTCACACAATCTGTAAGATTTTTGAGTATGGAAACAAAACTTTTATGGTGGGTAACAGATTGGCAACGGAAAAGGAATTGATGATAACTGCCACTGCTTATCAAAACCCAAATGACCGATATGATAAGATTACGGGTAAGAAACTCGCATTGACCAGGGCATTGAACAGTTATGCATTTCAAGCCAGATATGATTTTGACCAACCATTCCTGCGGACACTTCGCACTTACTTTTGGGCCGCATTTTGGGATGAATTCAACAACTAACATAAAGGAAAACTGACATGAAAAGTATAATAAAGGTTTTCCTACGATTTCTCCTCTGGCTTTCTCTAACTGTAGTGCAGTTGTGTATTGCATTAGATTTGTTGGCTCAAGGAAACGATGTATTGATAGGTTGGGTTTTGGGATTTAGTTCGATAGTTTCCACAGTCAAACTAATTCACGTACTCAATGAAATCTACACAGAATGGTATTAATTTCTATACAAAAGGAGAATAAGATGTACAGTGAAATTTCGTATTCTAACTTTATGGAAGGATATCTTATCCGCGTATTAAATGGATATTTGTGGCATGATGGAAGTGTACAAAGTAAATGTTTTGATAGTCTAAACCATAAATTTCAACAGGGTTTTTACCATAGTTTTGATGATGCCAAAAACACATTAGATCAGTATCTCAATAAAGAAGAATCTATGCAAAATTACATTATGTTGGATGGTAAGAAGATACCTTTGAATTCAGAAAATGCAGAAGCATTAAAGCAACAATTTCTGAAGTCTCTACCAGATTCAAGATATGTGCACAATTTCAGATTCACAATTCGTGATCGTTTTAAGGGAAATGTCGACGTTAGTTTTTATCCTATTGGTATTTGCTATCGTTGGGAAAAAGACAATGTTAACTGGATATCGAAAGTAGATGCCAAGAATATCATTTCGGTGCTCCAAGATTATCTTCAAGCACTTGAAATCATTTCGTAGTTCACACACATTTTCACTATAAGGAGACCTATGACTTCTGAACATATCATCGAAGAATTTACACCGTTGATTTCAGACATGGCAAACTATGCTTACAGCAAAACACCAAAACCCACAGTAATGTCGGTAGATGACTTCTTCCAAGAGGGGTGTATCAGGGCTGTGGTGGCCCTGCAAAGGTGGTATAAACCAAATATGGGTACAACACCTAAGACATATCTATATCACGCCTTGCGATCGAAATTCACTGATTTGATTCATGCTTCTTGTAAACACGTCGGCAAGAAATCACTTTATAATGAAGATGAAGAGATGGATGATGATTTTCACACAATCCCATCAAAAACACCTTCACCTGTTAACGTGATGATTCTAGAAGAAAAGTATGATAGTCTGACATCACAAGAAAAAATGTACATACACCTGATTTTATCCAAAGGAACAACAAACACCATATCGCTAATGGCACAGATTCGCCGAGATATGCAAATCAATCCTCAAGAAGAACGAGAAATCAAACAATCAATTTATGAGAAGATGCTGGGGTAAAACATGAATCATAAACAACAGTGTTTGACGGTTGAGCCGTCTGCGAAATGTGAATGTGTAAATTATGGCATTTCCGCACTTAAATACCACATCAATCATCCACCTTATCCCAAAATCATTGCCACTACTGCAAAAGCTGCTTGGCAAACGTTTTACCATGTGTTGAGGATACGGGAGAAGTTGTAATGGATACAGAACTTATCAAACATATCAAAGACGTTCCATTCGTAATGATTCCAAATTCACTGGCACGTGCAGAGTGTAATAATTTGTCTCCAGCAGCCAGAGGAATTCTAGTAGATTTACTGTCCAGACCACCTGGTTGGAGAATCAATGCTTCATTCATAAAGAAAAATAATGGGTTGGGAAAGTACAAATTCACACAGATTACAGCAGAATTGAAGAAGGAAGGTTACCTGAAAATAGAGAATATTCAAGATGAACACACTGGTATATTTATTGGACGGAAGTGGCACGTATATGTTAGTTCTCAGCTTGAAACACCGCAGGGCGGATCTACCGAAGGGCGGATCATCGGCCCGGCGGATGGACAGCCCATTAATAACAATGTAGTTAATAAGAATACTGTAGTTCCATCAGTAATGACAGAAGTCATTACTGAGGATGAAGTGTTGCCTATCGGCAACTCCCCGTCATCAGCCTCAATAACTCCAGTAATTCAAACCAGAATTTCAACTTTTGATTACCCTGAAGACAGTGATGAGTACGCACTAGGTTCTCACATTATTGATTGCGTTGAAGAATCACGCAACACATATGCCAGATATCTCACAACACCAGAAGGTCGAGAGGCTGTTATTCAAAACCAAGCTCACGTTATTCACCTTATGATTACAAAAGACGATCACAAAGCGACGGATATTTTGAAGATGTTTGACCTAGTACAAGAAAGCCCATTTTGGAAGGGAAACATCTTGTCCGCGTACAAGCTACGTATTCAGTGGGATCGGCTGTGGAGTGAGCTTGCAGGAGCTGGATCAAGCTTCCCAGTCAGCGATCCGACTCCCAAACTTACACAAGAATTAGTGGAGGCTTATCGATCGTTGATAAACAATCCGAAGTTCAAACCAAACTATGCTCAAACTCAAAAATTCATAGAAGGGTCAAAACGTGTAAAAGAGTTTTATCAAGACACTGGAATCAACCCCAACAATTGGGTCAGGTATTTGATCAATTGTTTGGAGAAAACTTATGTAGATGGAAAGTCCACCACGATTTATCCAGGTATGTTTTGCAGTGATAACACTTGGGGTATTTTGATGCCTCAATATATGCAGGAAATTGGCCTGATATGAGAGTAGTTCACTGTAAAAAAGGACAGTATGATGTTTACATTGGGAGAAAATATAATGAAAGCATGGGTGATTAAACACAGTGAAAAGCATTGGAATTTGTTTTGGGATATAGTAAATTGGAAATTCGGTGCATTATCCGAAGCAACATTATTCCCAACTAGAAAAATGGCACGAGAATACAACATAGATTGTATTGGGGTAGGTAAAGTTGTAAAAGTAGAAATTAAGGAAATTTAGAAGGAGAATATCATGAATAAATTGATGCAAAAAGCATTTGATTTGTATGTAAGAGATCAATGGGATCAAGGTAGGGACGTTGAATACATGGGTTGGGATGCACTTTCACTTGAAGAAAAAGCACGGTATCTTTTTTCAGCAATGACGATGAATTGGACGTTAGTCAAAAGTGTGAATCAGAGTAGTGGGTCGTGAACCAGCTTTTTATGTGACGGAATTAACTACTCCATCCACAATTATTTGCAATCCTGAAGGTCTTAGTTTGTTGAAACAACAAAACATACAATTCAAATTACAAGGAGAAAGAAAATGACTAGTTGGGAAATGTATTGGTTGACTCGAATGGACAGTTTAATCACTGGGCTTGTTATTGTATGTATTATAACAGGAACTTTCGTATTAGTGAGTTTGCTGGCTGGTATGATTAAGCAGTTCGATTTTGGAGAAAAAGAGTTCAATGATTTTGTGATCAAGATTAAGAAACCTTTTAAGTGGTGTTGTGTTCTGTTGATTTTTAGTATATTAGGAATGATGTTCATTCCAACCACAAAAGAAATGGCAGTTATTACATATGTTCCAAAAGTTCTGAATAATGAGAAGGTTCAGGAACTTCCAAGCAACCTTGTTGATGCAGCAAATACTTGGTTGAAAAATGCAACGAAAGATGTCACTGATGATTAAAAGGAGTGTGCATGCCTGAAGCACAAATAGCACAACGGATTCAAGATGCTTTCGTGCTGCTTGCAGTGGGAGATACTAAATTCCTGCAAGCAGCACGTGCATCAATACAACCACATTATTTTGGTTCAGATGTAACTTCAAACATAATTCAGCTGTGTTACAATTATTTTGATCAATTTCAAGAAGCACCACAACATCATTTCAAAGACGAGTTAGCTCATTTTTTGATTGATAAGTCTGAAGATAAAGTCGATTTATATTTATCATATTTGGAACGAATTAAGAAATTAGAGCCACCTAATACAGCGTATGTAATTTCACGAATCAATCAGTTTGTTCAAACCAAAGAGCTTGAAAAAGGGATTTTTCTAATAGCTCAAATGGCAAAAGATGGAAGATTGGAAGAAGCTCGCAATCAGATGCAATCCATGTTGCGAGTGGGTATTGTTAAAGAAGAAGTGGGATTGCGATATTTGAGCAATAGTACTCCAACGTATCTATTACCTGGAGGTTCGAACGAAAAATTGATGGGTACAGGATTGGAACCTATCGATAAGAGGATTTTTAGAGGTTTGTGTAGAACTGATTTTGTTTGTTTGTTAGGTGGATATAAGGGGAAGAAATCTTGGGGTTGTATACATTTGGGTACTCAAGGGCTTATCAATGGTTTGAAAGTGTTGCACATTACTCATGAATTGAGTATGGAAGATACGGAAATGCGGTATGATATGTCGTTGGGTGGATTGGCATCTTCAATGGTAGATAAGGTTCAGGATGTGACTTTTGAAGATTTTAATGCCCAGGGAGAAACAATCTCAACTTCAGTATTACAACGACCAACCATTTCAGATATTGCAGCCGTGAGATCAGTAAGAAAAACAGTGAGTCGGTTTGGTGGGGATTTGATCATTCGGAAGTATCCAATGGGTTCGTGTACAATGGAAGAGATAGTCAGGTATTTGGACTATCTGGAATCGTTCGAAGGATTTATTCCAGATTTGGTTATTAATGATTACATAGAAAAGATGAAAATTCCGGCAAATGGTCGAGAACGTGACACCATCAATGAGTTTTATATCAAGACGAAAGGAATTGCTGACGATCGAAAACACTTAATAGTGACAGTCAGTCAGGTTACGAGAGATGCATTGAGAAAGAAGAAATTGGATCAGAAGGATTTTGCTGAAGATATTCGTAAATTGGGCAACACTGATATGGTGTTTGCTATTTCACAAACAGATGAGCAAGCATTGGAAAATCGTATGATGTGGACAGTATTAGCTAATCGACACGGAGCGATGGACTTTTCAGCCATCTTTGCTCAAAATCTGGACGCTGGGCAATTCTGTATAAATTCTTGGCCATACGTCCCACCTAGAAGTCGTGATAGGAACACAAATAATGCTGCAGCAGTTAATAACGCTGCGAATGCCCAATCGACAGGAGATTCGACGTGGATGTAGAAATTGCGTATGTAATAGATGGTTATTATTATCTGTACTCTTCATTTTTCGCAAGTAAGATACAACTAACTTCTCCTAAAGGAGAACCAACAACAGCCACACACATTTTCACTGGTGAAATACTGAATCTGATTCAATACGAAAAGCCTAATTTGTTGGCTGTGGCGTTAGATTCACCTGGAAGAACATTTCGTAAGGAGATATATCCACAGTATAAGGGTGGTCGACCTGATTCGATGCCCGACGATTTACAAATTCAAGTAAAACGAATGGTGGAAATTCTAGAGGCTTTAAACATTCCTGTATTTCGTAAGGAAGGGTTTGAAGCAGATGATTTAATTGGTACTCTTACCAAGCAATTGGTTAATGCAGGCTATAAAGTGGTGATTTGTACACGTGATAAGGATATGAATCAACTAATCAGCCCTGATGTAAATGTTTATGAGATGAAGACTAAATCATTAATTGATGTTAGGGACGTTCATGAGAAATATGGACTAAAAACCAGTCAGTTTATCGACTTTTTAGCTATTCAAGGCGATGCTTCAGACAATATTCCAGGTGTGTTTGGTGTTGGAGCTAGAGGAGCTACGAAATTGCTTCAGGATTGGGGAACATTAGAGAGCATTTACAATAATATATGGCAAGTAAAGGGAAAGTTGAGAGAAAAGTTGGTAGCTGGTAAATCCAATGCATTTTTGAGCAAAAAACTAGCCACAATAGATAGAAATGTACCAATAGATGTGAATATAGAGAAATTGCGTTGGACAGAGCCAAATTTTGATAAATTACTGCCTATTTTTACAGAATTGGGGTTTGAAAAACATTTGAACACTGTTCATTCAATTTGGGGGAAATAATGGAAGACAAAGAGATGTATGCAATAGGTATATATGCTTTTGAGGGAGCAGAGCAAATGTTTCTGGGTAAGGCTGGACCACATCCTGAATTAAAAAGAGTATTAGATTATTGTGGAGAGCCAGGAGATTTGGTAGTAAAATTTAGTAATGACGAAGAGTTAATTATTGGTTTTTGGGATGAAGAAATAGACGGTTGGCAGATTGGTGAAGAATGATCAGTGATTTTGATTGGAAATCTTTAACTCCAGAACAGCTGCACTGGGCGTTTCAAGGCGTCGAATTCAAACGCACACCCAGATGGCAC
>CAZOYI010000232.1:0-2049 GCA_964583965.1 uncultured Caldisericota bacterium | reverse complement strand
TCCAAACTGGCCTTTGACAATCTCTCAATTTTCTATTATCTTTAAAGAAAGATTAGATATGCGTTAAATGTTGTTTACACACTTAATTTGACAGACCCTCAAGGACTATAGGATTGTGGATGTACGATGCAAAGATACATCTTCTTTGTTTCTTTTGTTGGAACCGATGCCCAAAGAAGCTTATCAATCAGAAGCTTATCCATCTAGTGTTGATATAGAAAAGGCTCGAAAAGAGATGTTGTACAATCGATGTATTGTTGAGTGCAATTCTTCTACAGGACAATGCATTGGAAAATCTGCTCAAGGGCATGTAGGATTTATGTCTTTCTTACTCACAGACCATTTGCTTGTATTGAATCCAGAAAGAAGTTACATGACTGCAATACCAATACAAAACTATTCTATCCCATCCAATTGAAGAGAGAAATTATAGATTAGAAGAATGACTAGGAGTACAATAAAAAAATGAAAAAACAATTTGTCGTTTCTTTGATTACCGTAGCCATACTTTTCTTCGGTATACACTACACGTCGTCGCACTCACCAGTTTTATCAAGTTCTTATGCAAGCCGGGATGATTCTGTTTCATTCTTTATTGATGGAAAGAGAACCTATCCAGATGAATCATTATTCGAATCAACTTACCAGTGGCATTTTGGTATTGTTCAACTGAATGAAACAGTAGAGAAGGGGTCCATGTTACTATTTCGGACAATATGGTAAGATAATTCAAAGAAAGGATGCTTACCAAAATGTTCAGAAAAAGAAGAAAGTATGATGAAGAATTTAAAAAAAGAGCAGTTCGCATGAGTTACAGTAGCGAACGTACCATTACGGATGTAGCAAAAAGCCTAGGAATATCAAATGCATTGCTTTACCGCTGGCGCAAGAAGTACACTCCCCAGGGAGATCAAACAAGATCCTCCCTCCAACAAGAGGAAGTAAATAGTTTGCATAGTAGAATATCAGAGCTTGAGGAGGAAAACTACATATTAAAAAAAGCCTCCGCCTTCTTCGCACAAAATCAAAAGTAACTACCACAGATTTGTATCAATTTATGGAAACAGTAACGCAATATTCGAAAGCGAAGTGGGCTGCACAACTACATGTTTCGACGTCTGGCTACTATACCTGGTTGAAGGAGAGAAAAAAGCGGCAGGAAAAACAGGATGTAAAGAGAGACAAAGTAGTTTCACTGTTTCATGAAAGCAAAGGAACCTATGGAGTTGAAAGAATCTGTGGAATTCTAAGAAGCCGTGGTGAATCGGCAGCTTACCCTGTAGTAAAACGAATCATGAATCAAGAAGGCCTTAGATCTTGTCACGTACGAAAACAAAGATCGTTAACAAACAGTAAAAAATCGAGAGGAGAAGGATTTAAAAACCTAACGAAAGGGTTAAAAATAATAAAACCATTCCAGGTTCTATCCAGTGATATTAGCTACATAAAAACAGGAGAAGGTTTTGATTATGTATGTCAGGTTCGTGATGTTTACACAAATACTGTTTTAGCTTCTTCTCAAGAGGATAATATGAAAAAAGAGATTGTTTTAAAAACAATCCAATTTGTCAAAGATCGTTGGGCTTTACCTGAGGGTGTAATTTTCCATTCAGACCGCGGCAGTCAGTACACTTCATCTGAGGTAATGAAGAAAGTGAAAGAATATGGATGGAAACAAAGTTTTTCTAGAGTTGGTAAACCAGGCGATAATTCTTGGAGTGAGAGTTTCTTTTCCATTCTAAAAAAAGAAATTGTTCATTGGAGGTTTTACAAAACAAGAGAAATGGCCCGTCAAGCCATATTTGAATATATGGAAGGATTCTACAACCAAGATAGATTACAAAAAAGATTTGGTTATCTTAGCCCAATGCAGTTTTTAAAATTGCATCAAAAGAATGTTTTATAAAGTAGTGCTTAACATTTTGTCCGAAATAATGTTGACTTTCCCATGTAGGTGAGTAATGAAAATGAAATGGAAAAAGGCTTCAATCATTTTGATGGTAATCGTCGTTATTGCAGTGGGAATTTTGTTTGTTTTCCGTAGAGAGT
>CAZOYI010000231.1:0-6458 GCA_964583965.1 uncultured Caldisericota bacterium | reverse complement strand
ATCCTCAATCCAAGCGTGCCCTTAGTGGTGACGAACTCCATGCAGACAACGTTTCAGACGAAGCACAGAACAAAAGTGCTTCTATTACCGTAAATTATCCACTGCTTTCTATGCCAGAACAACTCCATAGATTCTACACCCAGATATCCGATTTTGATCCAGGGGAACATATTTACCGAAAAGGTGAATATGCTAACTCATTCCCGACTCGCTCCTTTTTTGTTCAAGAAGGGGATTATCGTTTAACCCCCGTATCGGTGTATTTTAACGGAGAAACCAGAAACTATCCCCCAAACAGCAAGGTTTTACCCGGTGACTGGGATTGTGCTTATGATCGTAACGGTAATCCTGTCAACCAAGCTGTTCCTTCTCGATATAAATCCTTATTCCGTTTCCGTACCAACTTTGCTGAATTTAATTCAGACGAGGGCACCAACGGAGGAGAACGAATTCGAAAAGAAGATGATGAACTCCACGTTGACAATACAAAAACCCCCGCAGACTCCAAGTGGCACGAAACATGGTTTTCGTACGAATACAAAGAATGGATTTATAAAGAACGCGGAACTGATCCACAAACCTACGGACGAGTTACTGTAGGGGACTATCGTTTAACTAACGTAAACGGGCCTGTCTTTGCAGGACTGAAAAAAGACCGTAACCGTGGTTTAATAAGCTCTGATGTTCAGCTCATGGTTAGCAAAGCATTGAAAGAAACATCTACACCATATGTTCCCCGTGTTCGCGGTGATGCATTGACATTAGCTGAAGTCATTTTCGGTGGCGGAAACAATTCTCTTTACAACCTTTCCATCGAAAGTGACATTTGGCAAGGCGAAATTCCTGATTTTACAGCTGCATCAATACGTTCCCAAAGCGGTAGCTTTTTGGCAACTGCACAGTCTATGCAACGAAATACCGTTTTAGATGATGACGGACGGACATTTGATATTTCTGCGACTACATTTCAAGATATTGATGTGAGATATCGTGAATATTTAGGACTTGAAATGTGGAAGGATGACGGTATTGACAACAACATTGGTGAAAACTTTGTTGACAACCCCCCCCCACCCATCGACACACTTTTCCCGTATAATCTTTCTGACGACTATCGACCCGGCAGAACAGGCGAAGAATTTTTGGGCTGTTCCAACGATATCGTTGCTGATAAAGATTACGGCCGAGTTTTGTCCCCATTTCCTTTTGATATTATGTACCACGATACTACCGCTCTTGATGCCTCAGACCCTATTGGCAGCCCCTACTCTTATGGATGCGGTGAGTCAATTTATAAAAATAAAGTTATTCAACCCGGAGCTCTCCAGGTTGTTGATCCCGGAGACGAAAGAATTACTGAAGTTACCGTTACGGTTGGCGAAAATGTAATCACATACCCAGCCAACACTACTGTCGTTGATGGTGATTCTGATGTTGGACTAACATTGTTCAATTTTAATTTTAATGAAATGTTTTTTGACCAAGAATGGCCAGAAAAAGATATTGAAAAAAATTACACCTATGATAACGGCGAAGGTATCTATCTAACCGAATCTAAAGTTCCTCGCGATGCACCACTCTATACCCTCATATCTTCTGCTGACATAGACAACTACTTTTTCTGGGGAGAAGTCCCATTTGAAACCGTACTCTATTTTGACCATGATTGGGATCCAGTGGTAAACCCTGTTCACACCATTACCCCCGGAGATGTTCGTGTTCTGGATCTATCTGGACAATATAAACCCGGATCCATTGTTAGTTCCAACATGATCATTGATATGGACTTGTACTATGACATGGATCCAACTCCAGCCCACATTCGAGTTTATCAGGACCTCATTTTCCCTGCTTCCCATGTTGGAGGATATGTTGATGTAGATGAATCTGGAACCGTAAGCACCGGCGATATACGGTTGTATCCCATTTTTGGATATCAACCCTATACCGTGGTTGAAGTTGGTGATCGAGACAATTCTGATGATCCCTTTAACGAGCTTCCTCTTACTGCAGAAGATCTTACCTGGTACGGATATATTAGGCAGTATCAGCTATTGCTAGATGTTCCAGACTTTATTCCTTTTGGTTCAATTCGAATAACTCCACTCATCATTGATCAATTCCATACCACCAGACTTACGACCATCGTACTTGATAGTACAACCTACGAATGCGGGTCTCTTGTAGGCGGAAATAAAAACTATTGGGTAAACGAAAACGTTATTCATGGTCTATCTGTTGGTAAGAATTGTGATTTTCGTTTTATCGACTGGGAAGTATTCCCTTCAAATCGATTAGGAATGGAATTAACAATCGAACCAGAAATTAAAGTCGAGCAAACCACCCAAATTCAGGTTACCGTTAACCCTCCCCCAAAACCAGAATACTGGGAGAACGGTGTATTCCATCCAGCCGAGAAAGTCTATGTCTATATTGTTAACAACCAGGAATACCTTGGTATTGATTTTAATGAAGACTATCGTGTCATTACTGCTGATAACCCTGAAGCTGTTTTTGAATTTACACCTTATCAAGGATCTTGTACCCCAACTGGTTACCACAAAGGTTGGCAGCGAGTATGGAACAGTACTGAATACCGCTATGAACTAGTTTCTTTTGATAATAATATGAAAATTATTGCCGTAAAAGATTGTGGTGGAGTTACAGATCCAACTCCTGGTCAATACAAAATCTACGATCCTTTCTGGAAAATGCACGACAATACTTTAAATTATGCCGGCAAGACTCGCGGTGATAAAATTTGGTCTCCACCTACATTCCCCGTTCCTCCTTTACCACGAGAACTTCGAACTCGCTTTGATACATATACACAGATTTCGAAATCTATTCTTCCAGAAGATATCAACATGCTACCCTCCAAAAAATGCTTAAGCATTTTGGATCAAAAATTCCCCAATCTATCTGTTAAACTACGTGATGCAGACAACCCTAAAGATATCAATGATCCCAACGGTCAAACCATTTCTGTTCCTGATGGCCACGAAATAGTTGCCTTCTATAATGCTTCCGGAGCTGGAATTCAATTCATGTTTACTGGCCGTATCAATGAAAGCATTGCTGGTAAAGTATATGGACTCCATTCTGTTGGAGCCACAGAATACGAAATTGAAGAGAACCAGTTAATTATCGGTCAATTCAATGATGATGAATCACTACTTATATGGTTGTGGAATGATTGCGGTCCAAATCCTGGCATCCTAGACGAAGGCGACTTCCTTTGGGCACCTAATCCTTTCTATGATCCTGATACCCCATCAACTGGACCATCCATATTGCCTGGATACTTAAAGGTAAACATTAATAGCAACGAACAAATCAAATTCACCGATACAGATTGCTCTCAAGGAACCAACAATTGCATTTCTTGTGGAGATGGAATGTTTGACGATCTGGGTACGGTCACTTATGGTGATACATTTGGTCCTTTGGAACCAGGAATTCCACCATTAATTACAGTAGCAACCTATGGTGTTCCTTCTCTGCTTAGAAATTATGGACAAGCTCCATATCCTTCTACAAATGAGGGCGGAGAAATTCCTGTTATTGTTCTTCCTCGAGATGCTTTAACAAAACTTGCCCTTAAGATCGAAACATACAATGTAATTTTTGATTACAATTCTGAGATAAAACATCCGCCATATTTTGTTCAAACCAACCCTGACCATTCTGCTGGCAGTTTCGATGATGAAACATATCTTGATTGGCAAAGACCAGGTTCCGGATTGCAACGATTCAGTCGTTTCGGTACCGATTATTGTGGTGTTTACTTTTTTAAAGTTCTCGCTCCTGATCCATACGTCAATTTTATTGAATTTAATACAATTGACCATGCACTTCAAAACTCTCAAGTAGACTACACTGCTGGATTGAATCCTTTATCTCCACTACCGGTTCCTTCTCCACAAATTCAAGCACCCTATGACCCTATGGTGATTGATGTAGCAAAAGATTTACGGGCATATCCAGGTGGGCAAACCCACACTGGTCGCGTTGCTGGTGCTGTTAAAAATGGTGGATACTATCGATCCGACGACTACCATAGCGGATGGAATGCCTATCCTGCTATTTGGGGGTGGTATTGGTATGGAGAAGATATTAATTACAATCAATTTGTTGACTTCAACAAACTCGGAACCGAGTTCTTCCCTCTAACAGATTATGGTACCTTCTTTATCTTGAAAGATATTGATGGAAACCATTTAAGCTTTAGCGAAGAAACAGAACCCGACTTCCGTGTTCGAAAAATAGAACTGTCTGGACCCATTGCTAGACCCAAAATTTTCGATCCTGTCAAACAAACAATACGTTCTGAATATCGCTATAACAATCTTCGTCATGTCCCCATAGTTTACGATTGGGAAAACAGCATTGTAATTGACAGTTCCAACTATGAAGAGTTTGAAATGTCCTGGGACAACAAATATTACGGTAGAAAAGAAGACTATCCTCTAAATGTAAATGGAACCTATTCCAACCGTGAAGTATTTGATTGGACCAGAACAAAATCTGATGGAACAATATACCAATATACAAACCCACTTCTTTTAGGTGGTGGACAACTTGATTTTAGAGGACTCAACAATGTATTTCGTATTGACGAATTTGTACCAATTGCAAAAGGATTGATACAGATTAAAGTAACACTGTATGATGGCACGGTGAAAGTATATCAAGATTGTTGTGCTGAACCTCCAACCGACGGTATCGAAGTACATGCCCTAACAGTTGAATCAAATGTTGAAGAATTATATGCTGACCAAGACAACAAAATTGAAGTAAAAGTAACCGAACACACAACATTCCAAGAAGAGGTTTTGGTAAACGATGCTTTGGTTTACATTTGGCAAGATCGCGGCGTCATTGGCGATGTTGCTGGCATGTATGAAGGAGCTGGTGATGGATGGGTAGGTAATCCTCCTCATTCCAGTAAGTATACAGAACTTGCCCCCCAATACCTGGAAGATGAAGATTACAATAAAGATGGTAAAATCTCCTTCAAAGAATATGAAACTGAAATTATTGGTTCCTATGACCTTGCAACCAATACATGGACGGGAGGTTTAATTGATGGTAGAACCTTCCAAAGAGGTGATGGGGTTTACCAATTCACAATGTCTGTCGAAAATGGTTGCCAAATTGATACTGTTGGTATCGATTTTGGTGGACTCGATAATGAACCCGACCATCTTATCTCCGACTACGAAAAACTTCCTGTTATGGTAACTGCTTATAAATATGGTGACGACAATACAGATCGTTCTTTTGAACCACTGTACAACTATGGAGGAACTACTCCTCAATTCTCACACGAAGTATATCTAGCAGGTCAGAAGTTTTTACCTGTTGAGCCTATCATTGATTTAACTGCCTCTATTCAACCTAATCCTTTGACAGCCGGTGTAACGCCAGAGCTTGTTGATCCCGTTTCACCCTTATCCTTTGTCTTAACCGACGAAGAAGGTACTCCCGTAGACCTCTCTGTAGGCATCCCCGATAAAGAGGGAAAATACGCCATCAACGATGACGATGTTTGGAACCACTTATTCCGTGACGTTCACCCTGATCCTCTACCAGATTATTACTGGCTTAGAACAGACCTTCATAACAATGACGGTACCCGTGTAAACAACCACCAGCTGTATTCTGTTTCTGCTTCCGCCCCATTCAGTCCAATTGATATCGATTTTAACCTAAAGACAGATGGTAAGTATTCTTTCAGAGGTTTTTGTGCCAACGATGAAGGAGAATTTGATGTGTTTATCTATACTCCCGATCGTAAGCACGCAGCCAAAGTAAACGTAAAAGTTGTACTGCCAACAGTTGAATACGAAGTAACCAACATTGATGATCCTGCTGGTACTTTATATTCTGTACCAGGTAATCCAGATTTTGTATTGACCGCAGCTGACAATAGAATCTATCTAATTACGATTACTGCAAAGAATGCACAAGGCCTCTTGTTAAAAGGTGTAAGCAAGGGCGTTAGCACTTGTGGTGGTGGTATTAAAAACACTGCTCGCTTTACTCCTTACACAACACGTCCAGAGTCATTTGACTTTAACGAAAGAGATCGAAATCTTTTTGCAGAACACTTTATGCAAGACTTATATCCATATACAATTCACCTTGGATTCGACTTCAACGATAATAAAAAAGTCGACAACCGAAATTCCGAACTATGCTTACCTGGAACCTTTTATCAATCTCCTAAGCCAGGTGCTGATCAACAAGAGGTTGGCAAGGTATACTACAACACCACGCTTGTTCGATTTGACGAAGAAAGCATTTATGGTGGATGGGATGTTACTCCAAATCCTAACCTAACACCACCTACTGTTGGTTGGGGTTTAGGTGCTATCTACAATAGCGCTCACAAAGGCGGCTACTTGTTTGCTGATATTGACCTGAACCAGAAACTAGACTACCACGATTCCCTT
>CAZOYI010000230.1:0-56866 GCA_964583965.1 uncultured Caldisericota bacterium | reverse complement strand
GGCAAATATTGTTTTGATACATTTTTAACGGAGCCAAGTATCATCTCCGGCTTGCCGACATAGTGCAATCCTACTGTCGAAACCATTACACCCCCATATTTTATTATCAAGCTTCTTTACTTAAGTATGCCCAATTGTAGAGGAATTTTACAATCTGGGGGTTATTTTTTGAATGAAGTTTTGTTTGTGTAATTTTGTGGCTTGTAAAACCGCGTTTTTAATTGCTAGATGGTCTGAAGAACCGTGGCAAATGATGGATATTCCTTTAACACCAAGCAGGGGTGATCCACCATATTCGCGATAATCCAACATTTTTTTTAGAGAGGAGAAGCTGTCTTTTAAGAGAAGCCCCCCAAGTGTATGCTTTAGAGATGAAGAGATTTCTTTTCTAAAGAATTCTTTAATGAATATCATGGATCCTTCGACAGTTTTTAAAATGATGTTTCCAACAAAACCATCACACACCATTACTTGGATATCACCATTAAACAAATCTCTTCCTTCCACATAACCTTGAAAAGAAGAAGGGATTTTTTCTTTGAACAAAGAATATGCAGCCTTTGTTAAACTATTCCCCTTTGAAGGCTCGCCTCCGTTATTGATAATGGCAACTTTTGGCTCAGGATAGGAAAACATTAAGGAGTGGTAGGTTGTGCCCATTAAAGCAAAATCAAGGAGATTTTCTGGTTTACTATCTAAGTTGGCCCCTGCATCAATCAATGTGCTTATACCCTTGTTGGTTGGGAAGGGTATTGCAATACCAGGGCGGGAAATGCCTTCAATTCTACCAAGCAGAAACAATGAAGCTGCCATTTGGGCACCCGTATTTCCAGCGCTAACTATCGCATCACAAGATTGATTTTGTACAAGCTGGATGGATTGATAAAGAGAAGACGTTTTCCCTGATTTCAGTATTCTCGAGGGGGATTCATCCATGGGGAAGTGATCAGGGGCATGTACAATAGAAAAATGATCACGATACAGAAGATAATCACCCTGTTGCAGAGTGTTATCTATTGAATCGTGATCACCAACAACAGTAATATGAACATCGTTGCTGCTTATGATGGCGTCTAGAGCACCTTGAAGCCTGGTTGTATAGCCTAGATCACCACCAAGAGCATCTAGAGCTATGCGTGTCAAGCCGTGGCCGGTTTCTCTGTTTTTTCTTTAATAGCAATAACACTTTCTGTGCCGTAATGACCACAGTATTTGCATACCGTATGGGGGAGAATCAACTTATTACAACTTGAACATCGAGTCAATTGTAATGGGGTCAACTTTTGCATTGCCCTACGATGATTGTTTCTCCGTGCGGTTCTTTTCTTTTTCGGAACGTTCATCAATATCTCCTTAATAACACAAAAATCAATATAAATAGTTGCAAGGAAAGTAGTATAGTAAACTGCAAATGAAAATCAAATTAAGATTCGTTTTCTTTTCTTGCTGAGCCCACCAAAAAGGCTCCCTTGAGTGGTCTAATCAACCGACGAAAAAACTCAATAGTTGGTGCCTCAGGTTCTAAGTAGAGCGCAGGGTGGTAATTCAAAAAGACAGTAGACTCAATGTTAGGTGTGGAAAAAGAAGGAAAGGTGTGAAAAAGACGAAGAAAGCTTCTGTAAGTAAAAAAATTGGCATTTGCGTAAATGGTATCTTCAAAATTAGGTTGTCCCATTAAGGATTGGATCCATATCGATTCTTGATTTAAAACTCCAAAAACCGCTTTGCCTCCTGGGGATAAAACACGATGCAACTCTACCATCGTTTGTCCAATATCTTCAACAAATTCAAGAGAACTGCAAGCAAATACAATGTCAAAACTATTGTCTTGAAACGGAAGGTCTTCGGCATTGGATTCAATGAAATGAATGGGAACAACAAAATGCTTTGTTTTTTCTTTTGCAGTGGAAAGCATTTTGTTGGATGGGTCAATTGCTGTTACATGTGCCCCCATATTGGCAAAACGCATGCTGTAGATACCAGTACCACAACCAACATCCAATACTCTCTTTCCCATAAGATTGCCACAGTGTTTAAACAAAAGTTTATATTCTAACTGGTCAACAAATTCACCCAAAGGAGTTTTGTACCAGTCATCGTAGCGATTTGAAATAGAATTAAATAAGTCTTTGTTTGGCATATCCTTCTCCAGAATAATGAAAGTTTTCACCACCATTTTACCACGAAAGAAAGAAATTATATAATAGCGGTAACATCCACCAAAGGAGAACAGAATGAAAGATTTATACAAAGAAGCCGGCGTACAAACACTCGCAGACGGAAGTGCAATGCAAGGATTGTTGCATTGGGTGAATCAAACTTTTGCCTTCCGCTCCAATAACGAATCAGGACATGTTCTCTTGCCCATAGGTTTTTTTGCAAATGTAGTTCATTTGAATCAAGATATTGGTCTCGCTGTCTCAACAGACGGTGTAGGTACAAAATTACTGATTGCCGAACAACTAGAAAAATACGACACCATTGGAATTGATTGTGTAGCCATGAATGTGAATGATTTAATATGCGTTGGAGCTGAACCCATAAGCTTTTTAGACTATATTGCTGTAGCAGATTACGATTCTGTGATGATGGAGCAAATTGCTATTGGCTTATACGAAGGCTGTAAAAGAGCAAATGTACCCATTCCAGGTGGCGAAATTGCACAAGTACGAGACTTACTTCACCCAAAGAAAAACGCTTTTGATCTTGTTGGAACTGCTATTGGCATTGTAAATAAGGATAACATCATTACAGGGAAAAATATTGAAGAAACTGACGTTATGGTTGGCTTCCCCAGTTCTGGTCTACATAGCAATGGATTTACTTTGGCAAGAAAAGTTCTGTTAAGTGAATTTAAGTCCCCGCCAAAGGATTTACTACTTGAGTTACTCGCTCCCACAGAAATCTATGTAAAAACTGCCTTAGCGCTACTGGAAAAATGTAAAGTGAAAGGTTTCGCCAATATTACGGGCGATGGATTGTTGAATATTCTTCGTTTGGATTCTTCTGTGGAATATAGTATCGAAGAGCCACTACCTGTTCCTTCCATTTTTCAAACCATTCAGGAAGTTGGTGAAATTCCTACAGAAGAAATGTACAAAGATTTCAATATGGGATTAGGTTTTGTAGCAATCTTATCTGAAAGCGAGTATAAAAGCGCCCACAACCTTATGGAAGAAGAAGGGATTGCACATAAAAAGATTGGCACAATCAAAAGAAATCCTTACCCAAAACTAACGATTCCTGGTTTATCATTGGTTGCTGAAAAAGGGAAAGTCTATTTAAGGAAGTAGCAATCTGGTAAAAGTTTATTGGCCCGGATACGTGATATATATCTTTTTGGTGTTTGCTTCCCATATGACCGATGCCCCTAATGCTTCCGTTACAAAACGGATGGGAACAAAAGTCCGACCATTTTTTATCATTGGAGGAACATCCAGTGTTACTTCTTCTCCATTCAAGTAGGCAGTGGTGCTTCCTACTATTACATCTACCCGATTGCCATCTAGGATGTAAGAAGCTTTTTTCTGATTACTATCCCAGAAAATTTCTGCATTTAATGCTTCCCCTATAAAACGGAACGGGACAAGAGTTCTGCCGTTTTCAGTAAAAGGGGCTTCGTCTAGTTCTACTCTGGTGTTGTCGATATAGGCAGATTTAGAACCAATCTGTAAAACGATTGTCGTTCTTTTTTTAGGAGTCGACCCGGAATCTCCTAGTGTTAATATTTGTATTCGTGAGTTTCCTGTATCGGCGATATATACGTATTCTTCTGTACTCCAGATGTCACAGGGATAATTGAAATATCCCTTTTTTTCTTGGTATCCTTCGGCATTTGAAGGATAAAGGATTACCCCATTTTCTCCAGCAGAAAAAAGTTCTTCACCCCTTTTTGTACAGAACAATATTGAACCATTGGTGGAGTTAAGAATGGATAAAATCGAACCAGAAAGGTGAATATCCGAATAAAGTCCCTCCATGGGTAGTGCGAATTCTGCTACCAAATACCCTTTCGAATCGATAACTCGTACTTTTTTCAATGCTGGAAGTAAAATATACAAAAAACCAGACTCATCAACACAAATTGAGCTTTGCGAAGTAAATGCTGGTTGGTTTTTTAATGATGAAATTTCTAATTTTAAAGACTCTTCTCCTTTTGTATTGAAGGAATATAAAATGCCGTCAAACCACGAAAGAACAAAAAACTTCTGATCTTTAGAGCGATAATATACGCTTGCTTTTGGAGGAATATATGTAGGAAACTCTATGGATGAGGCTGTATGTTTTAGTATATTATAACGAAGAATTGTCAGCTTAATTCCTTTTATAACAATGAATATGGTTTCCTCGCTGTCCATGAACAACTGAACATCAGTACTAAAGTCTGTCACATTGACCAATGATAAAATTTGATTCAGTGGGGTGGTTTTTTTTAATGTGTCATTGTGGTAGTAACTCACAGAGTTTGAAAGAAGATTAAAAGTAAAAATATTAATCTTATCGCCTGTTATTCGATACGGTGAAATTGTTTCAGAAGAACATATCGGAACAAAGATACTGCTGTCACTATTGGTGACAACCTCAATGCCTTTGTCAGGATTACAAATCAATATTGATTTTTGAGAGAAACTGCACATATCAAACTCATTTTGGGAAGAAAATGAGATAGAATTGTTATACTCTCCTTGTGCAATAATTGTAAACGCCTCCTGCTCCAAAATGTAGTAATAGGAGGGGTGACTAAAAAAAGAGAGATATCCATCTGGATGACAAGATATCTGGGTAGGGAAGTATTGAAGATCAGAAAGTTTATTCTTTTTTTGATAAGTACCAGAATGGCTAAACTGATATAGTGTGGCATGAGAATTTCGAAGATCCCCATAGGGAGCACTAAGAAGATATATTGATTCTTTTGAGACCGCTATGTCGATGGTTGGAATAGCTTTTCCTTCGTCGTCTAGTAATTCTTGCGCTATAAAGTCGTTATCTTCCGTAGAACCGATCCATGCTTTGCCTTGAGATTGCTCTTTGAACACAACAAGCCGATCTTTTACTGCTACAATACGATTTCCTACATTACCGATGAAACCCTTCATTGTATTTAACTGAAACGTCTTCATCAAAGAGCCATCCGTGGAATAAATATAGAGAAAATTGTCTACCCGAAGATAGATTTCCTTGTCCAATGAAGCCTGAATTCCAATTGCTGAATGGTAATTTGAGTTCGGTAGATAAACAGGGAAGGCGTTCAATAGTTTACTAGATACACTAAATCTACTGATACTTGCCTTTAAACCATCTAAAACTAGAATGTTAGATTCTTGATCCATACATATCCGTATCGGATATCCTAATTCACCCTCTATTGGTCCATGTCCTATCGAATACCAAGTATGGTTAGAATCTGCAAAAATAGACAACGGAGAAATGACCAAAAAAAGTATGATCAAACAGACAAGACATTTAGAGATAAAAGAGTTATACCTTTTCGCTTTCATCTAGATCCCTCTTTCTATTCGAATCTTTTTCCGGATCATGGAAAATCGAATGCTTTAAATTGGTTGATTTTGAAAAAATATCTCTACCACTATTTTTTATACGTCTTGATAGAAGGGAGGATTGTTTAGCAGAGTATTCCGCTGCTCTTTTAAAGCCATATATGAGAATGAACCACATTTCTTTTGGATTGTGTTTGCTGTCGCGCATCATCTTTACAAACAAAGGAACAATCTTTGGCAATATTAATATGGGTATGAGAATGCTAACATATCCCTCATATGGATTGTAAGTTTTTGTGAACACAAAAAGTGGTACCAAAGAGAAGCAAATACCAGCTGCCAAAGAAATGTTTTTTGTGAGTGCATTCATGATGACCAGCAAGGGCACCAACAACAGACTAATAAAAGGAAAGACTGCAAAGGAAACCCCAGCTGCAGTAGAAGCTCCTTTACCACCCTTGAAGTTAGCGAAAATAGGCCAATTGTGGCCACATATTGTCGATCCTGCAATTCCCAAAAACCACCCACCATGAATGAATTCGTTAGTAAATAAAAAATAACCAATGGTAGTGGGGATATATCCTTTAAGAAAATCGCAGGCAAAAGTAAAAACTCCCCATATCTTTCCAACAGAGTGATACACGTTGTTTGCACCCATGTTTTTGTATTCGTTTTTACGGATGTCTTTGCCAGTTTTTAACTTACCAATAATAAGAGCAGAAGGAATCGATCCAACAAGATATCCAAAAAAAGTCAATAACAATCCGTTAGAAATACTAATCATCATGTCCTCATAAAAAAACTCTTATTCATTCAAAATACAACACACAAATGATAACATTTATTCAAGCTTTGCGATAGAGGAAACTGGATTGTTTCCTGCTTGAGATGACATGATATCTTCTATAAACAACAGTACATCATCTGATACTTTGTAAGGATCGAGTGATAAAAAACTACAAGAAACAAAAAAACAATTTTTATCGTTGTGTATAAAACCAACTCGTTGATCTTGCGAAATGCCTGCCAGAACAAAACTTTCTCTGATTGATATATCATTCCACGAGAAGGGGAAAAAAGGTTCCCAATTTGCTCTTGATGGAATAAAATACACGTCCTTTTGGTACACACTGATTTCCTCCTGAATAATTCGAAGTGGTTCCAGGTGACGACTGTAATTTGTGAATGAAAAAGTATTGGTATCAATCCCGAAGTATTGAAGAAGTAAAGAATTAACATCCTGATGATAACTATTTGGAGCGAAACCAAGAACAACCCCACCATGATCAGCGAAATCAAAAACTTGATCAATGATTGAAGTAGATATTTTTTCAGAGAAATCTTGCCAATCATCATCAAAAAGCAGTATACCGTGGAGAACGTAGTGATCCACTGCATTGGATGGGAAAATACAATACTCAAAGGTTTTATCTCCTAATTCAGTAGATTGAGAATGAGCATCATTTAACTTCTCGACAGGGATAGATCGAGTAATGCCAACGGGCATACGAGAATTCACCGGTATTCCTATACGGTAGTGATTTACATGTTGAGAAACTTCAATATTGTAAGAATTCTCATATTGCTGAATTTGATCATTTCCATTTAAGTAAGACAAAGATAATGTGACTGTGTATTTTCCCTCTATAAATGGTATAGTGATCAAGAATCTTTCTGTCAAAGACTCCAAAGGTTCTATATTAAGAATTTCTCGTTCATCCAAAAAAAGAATGTTGCCAGAAATATCCCTGATTGAAATAGAAGAAGAAACCTTTTCTATGGTTTGATATCCCGTATTTGATATTTGATAGAAATATGGTAAAGATTCGGTAGGATAAACATGTTTAATCTGTGTGAAGGGAAAATTAGCGATCACATTTTTTGATTTTGAAACACGGATCAAAAATCTTCTTTCATACCCCAAAGCGTGGATAAACCGCACACAGATCTTTATTGACGGAAGAGATTCAATGAGTTCCATTGTTTTATGTGAAACATCCTTCTCAAAAAGCCTTTTATCTGGGTTGTTATAGTCAAAAATGATTAGTTTACCGAATGTTGAAAAATTGATCTGCAAGGGAGTTGAGGAATCTAAAAAAAAATTATCATAGCGATAGGCGTCCTTTATTTCCACAAGCGATTCAATATCGACATTTATTTCACAAGTTGTGGGCGGATTTATTTTTTCTGGTTGAAGTATTTGAATAGTTGGATCTCCTAGAAGCGTGAAACTAACAAAACTTTGAAGTGAAAAATCGTGATGCACATTTTCAAGAACATATCCCTGGAGAGTTTTTTTGCACATTTCTCCCAAGGTTTCCGAAGACGATATAGAGCTGAAAAACTGCGTACACATTGCATCCATCAGTTGTGGGTTGCTGTAATAAATCTCACCCTGGGAGTCTGTTTGAATGAAGAAACTAGAATAATTTACTCGTGAACCCCCAACAAAAGCAATTGCACCAGCTGGTGATAATAGCAAAGATTGACCAAATGAAGTTGGATACCCAAAAACAGGATCTGTCTCGTATGAAATTCCTGAATCTCTTGTGTCATATGCCCCATTCATACACGAGTAACTAAAAACGATAGGCAATGCGGTTTCTTGTCGAAAATTCATGCAATCACGAACATCTATAAAGCCTGGTTCTAAACGAATTTCACTTCCAGAACCGTGTGAACAGACGTTCACAAAACCATAATGTCCATTTTGAAGCAAACGAGAAACTTCAGTGTCATTACATCTGTTATCGGTTAAATAAAATTTATCGATAGTGTTTTCGGTAGGCTGCATGATTTCAATAAGGTGTTGACACAAAAGTTCGCCAACATAATCATGGTGAAAAAGATCACCCCCCACTAGTGCTTTTTTAGAAAACCATTCTATATCTAGATCTTGATTCCAACATGCGATTTTTTCGATGTATCGATCGCATTCTTCCGATGATCTAACAGGTATTCTGCCAAGGAAGCTTTCCAACACGAGATTATTTCCTCCACCGTTTGGGGACATATAAAAAAAATCAGAGGGGATGATTTCGTTGTAAAAATCATGGAATTGAGAAAAATTGAAACGACGCAAGCTAGTATATATTGAAGCAGGAACTAACGTACTGTCTCCAAGCAGTGTGATATATTGATATGGATTTGTTTTCATTCTATTTTGTAAGAAAGCTTGTATTTGGAGAGCTAATGGATAATTCCAGTTTTCAAGGTGACCCAGGTATTTTTTGTTCGTTTGGGTAACATCTTGAAACGAACCTATGCTCCGATTTTTTTGAAGTGAAGAAAATGTAGATTGTTGCACTTCTGATAGTGAAACAATTTCACTGGAAAAGCCTTTTTGTGCATGTAGAATTTTTAATCTGTTTGCAGAAGACTCCCAGGCGTCCGGACAAATAATGATTTCTTTTTTTCCATCTTGTATTTCAGAGCGAAAAGGTTCATCTAAACGAGGGATGAGAAGAAAAGAAAGCTGTTTTGCAAAAAAAACGATACCGGATCGAATTTGAAGAGGATATACTTGAATTATACATACTGCATTAAAGGAATCACCTGTGATAATATGATCCACAACGCTTCCGGGGAGTTCACATTGTTGTAATTGTTCTTTCTTATTATTTGTAGTGTACATTGGAGATGATTGTTGTATATGTTTCTTTGATATGAATTTTCCATTTATTTCCAAAGGACTCCACACAATGTTTTGGATAAAAATATCTGCATTGTGCGTTACTTTTTGCGATATACTAGAGTAAAGAAGAGTGGGTTGTCCGGGTACTTGTAAAGTATTACAATTTTGCAGATGAAAAGTAAACATACCGTTTGCCTGTTCTATCACGATGTCTTGAGGTTGTATCGACACAGTGTATATCCATACAGAATTGTTTTTTTGAACATGTAACCATGAACTCCTTGAAGACAAAGCTTGCATTCCACTATTTCCAGAAAACATTACCATGACACATATGAAGGCGGAAATTATCCATCTATTCGCTTTATTTTGAAACATACAACCTCCATTCGATTATGCACTTTTGTTCCATTATAAGGAACGTTTCTTTATATGATACAATTTTGGGAAAGGATAGAAAACTCATTCTTGAATAATGCAGGAAAAATATAATGATAGAAACATACTTTTGCATTGAGATTTTTTTAAGTTGTTTTTTTATTGTCATGTGATGTATAATGCAAACAAAAAACGAACGGAGGATCATATGAGTAAAGTACGTAAAGAGTTATTATATACCGCAACGGACGAGTGGGTGAAAGTACAAGATGGTATTGCCACCATTGGCTTAACTGATTATGCTCAAGAACACTTGGGTGATATAGTATATGTAGAGCCATGTGATGAAGATCAAGAAGTGAGAAAAGAAGATGTATTAACCACCGTAGAATCTGTAAAGTCTGCTTCTGATATTTATTCTCCCGTAAGCGGTCGTATTGTTTCTTTCAACCAAGACGTTGAAGATGAATCTTCGATCATTAATAAAGATCCCTACGAAGGGGGATGGATTTGTAAGATTGAATTGTCTTCTGAAGAAGAACTCGATGAGTTGATGACTGCAGAAGAATACAAAGCTTCAAAAGAAAAATAATCCGGCTGTATCGATTTATATCAAAATATCGAGGTAATCATGAGATTTATTCCTAGTACTACAAAAGACAAAAATGAAATGATGGAGTCCATTGGTATCCGTAATATACGGGAACTATTTCAGTCGCTGCCTTCAGAATACATATTGACTGATTCTGTTGGAATTGGAGAAGCTATGTCTGAACAAGATGTATCACAGTTTCTTACAGAGCTTTCAAAGCAAAATGTTACATTTGATGATGCCTCTTGTTTTATTGGTGAGATTGCATGGTATCATTATGTTCCTGCTATCGTAAAGGCAATTACTTCTTTACCATCCTTTTATACTGCATATACTCCATATCAGCCTGAATTAAGCCAAGGCACCCTCGAAGCTATTTACGAATTCCAGTCGTATATGGTCAACTTAACAAAGATGGATGCATCAAATGCGTCTATGTACGACGGAGCAACAGCTTTAGCTGAAGCAATGATCATGGTTCTTACCTCCAATCGTAAAGAAGTCGCTCTGATTAGTTCATTGCTTCATCCATATTTAAAGAAAGTTCTATATACATATGCTGAATCACGGAATTATACAATAAAAGAAGTATCATCCGATGATGGTAGTATTAACCTAATGGATCTAAAAAATGAACTTAACAGCGAGATTGGTTGTTTTATTGTTCAATCTCCTAACACCTTTGGAATTATTGAAGATCTTTCTGAGATTACGTCGATATTACAAGAGAAAAAAATTTCCTCTATTGCGGTTATATTGGAATCGTTTTCATATGGATTGCTGAAACCACCAGGAGAATACGATTTTGATGTTGTATGTGGTGAAGCTCAATCTTTTGGCATGCACCCACAATTCGGAGGGCCAGGACTTGGTTATATGTGTGTCAAAGATAAATATATACGTAAAATGCCTGGTCGTATTATTGGCAAGACTGTCGACATTGAAGGTAAAACATCTTATGTCATGACTTTACGCGCTAGAGAGCAAGATATCAGGCGTAACAAAGCTACCTCTAATATATGTACCAATAATGCATTATGCGCTTTGCAAGCCACAGTTTTTCTTTCCACTGTAGGAGAAAAAGGACTTAAAAACCTTGCAAAACGTAATTTTAATCACGCTCATTATGCACTGCAAGAATTAAACGACCTAGACGGAGTTACTGTTCTCTTTAAAAAACCTTTTTTCAATGAGTTTCTTGTCCAATTCAATAAACCCCTTGATTATATTAGAGAAGAACTTTTGAAGCGTGATATATTAGTTTCCAAAAATGATTTTGGGAAATTTTATTCTAGCTTACATAACTCATTAATTTTAACTTTTACGGAAATGAACTCAAAAGATGAAATTGATCACTTACGTGACTCTCTGAAAGAGGTATTAAAATGATAAAAAAAGAGATTCCATTATTGTACGAAATATCAGATATCGAAAAGGATGGATACCAGCTTCCTTATTCAGAGATTACACAAGACTATACCATATCTTCTTTACCAAAAGAATGGCATAGAAATGATCTTTATTTACCCAACGTATCTGAAGTTGAAGTAGCAAGACATTTCTTTAACTTGTCTACACTCAACTACGGTGTAGAAACGGGTATGTATCCCCTGGGTAGCTGTACCATGAAGTACAACCCAAAAATGAATGAATATATAGCCTCTCTTGATGGATTCCAGAAAACGCATCCATTACAAGCAGACAATACAGTATCTGGAAATTTATTTCTTCTGTTCGATTTAGAGGATATGTTTTGTGAAGTCACGGGTATGGATGCATTTACTCTTTCACCAGCTGCAGGCGCCCACGGAGAATATACAGGCATTCTTTTAATGAGAAAATATTTTGAAGATAGAGGAGAACTTCATAAGAGAAATGTAATCTTAATCCCAGAATCTGCCCATGGTACAAATCCGGCCTCTGCAGTAGCTGCAGGATTTATTGTGGAAGAAATTCGTTCAACTACAACGGGAGAAGTAGATTTAGATTCGCTACGAGAGAAGCTAAATGACAATGTTGCAGGAATAATGCTTACCAATCCTAACACTACGGGAATGTTTGAATCGAATATCAAAGAGATTGCGCATTTACTACATGAAAATGGAAGTTTGTTGTACTATGATGGAGCTAATCTTAATGCTATTTTAGGCATCGCAAGACCCGGAGATATGGGTTTTGACATTGTACATTTAAATATCCACAAAACTTTTTCTACTCCTCACGGTGGAGGTGGTCCAGGAGCAGGTCCTGTTGGTGTTAAAGAACACTTGACCCACTATCTACCCGAACCTGTGATTGGGATTGAAGATGATGGATTGGATTCGCAAGATGCCGATATTGAAGAAAAGCTATACAGAGTGAATCGTCTAGAAAAGTCTATCGGAAGAATAAGACTTACTGATTCAAGTTTTACTGTATTGGTAAAAGCATATGCATATATGTTGACACTTGGTGAGGAGAACATCCAGAAAATTGCAGAACATGCAGTCCTAAATGCGAATTATATTAAAGCTATGCTCAAAGATACTCTTACTTCCCCTGTTAACGGCTATTGTATGCATGAATGTGTACTTTCAGCTTATTCATTGCCTAACGGTATTACTGCATTAGATATATCCAAGCGATTAATGGATTATGGGTTCCATCCTCCAACAAATTATTTTCCACTCATTATACCAGAAGCTTTAATGATTGAACCTACCGAAACCGAAACAAAGCAAGAAATGGATCGATTTATTCATGCAATGAAAGCGATTGTTGAAGAAGCATATGAAAAGCCCGAGATGCTAAAAAATGCACCCATCAACACTCCTATTCGCCGAACTAACGATGTAAAAGCTGCAAAAGATCTGGATATTGCCTATAAGAAACACTAGATTTTTCATTTTTTGTTTGGTCCATTGAGCCCATGATGTGAAATCTTTTGTAACAGTTTGTATAAAGGAGATCTCATGAAAAGACAATATATTGCTATTGTAGTTATAGTTTTGTTTCTAGCAATTATGACAAACTCTACAACAGGTTTAGAGAAGAATTACCGATGGATACAGCATCCTGTTTATGGCGGTGTGATCACTTCTTTTTGCCATGGTACAGAGTTTCCGGTGTATTGTTCTACTGCTGGTGATGGTATATATGGCTATGGTGAGGATGATTGGATGAAAACAAAAAGTACAGCCTTACCTCCTCATGTTTATTTCGTTTTTGAGTGGAACAACGTGCTCTATTGTGGAACAGACCAGTTTTTATATAAAAAAAACGAAAACCTTTGGACGAAAGTATCAGAAGATTTATCTAATCAAAGAATTCGAGCTACAAGTATGTCTGTAGCCTCTAGTTCACGTACTAACGTTTTATTGCTTGCTACTGACAAAGGATTGTTTAAGTCAATTGACAACGGTATTTCCTGGGAAATTGATTCGACCATACAGTTTTCTGTTCATGCGGTACAAGTCCATTCCACGAACCAAGGAATTGTTTATGTAGCAGCAGGAAATGGAAAACTATTCTACACAGATAATTTTGGAGTTTCTTGGAAAGAGATATTAAATGACAAAGTCTATGAAAAAATCATTTCTTTATGGATCGATAGAAATGATACAAATCTCCTATTTGCTGGAACCCCTGAGAAAGGGATATATATTTCCAATGATGGCGGACATAGTTGGAGAAGTGAAAGTAAGAATTTAACGAATCTGTATATTTCTTTTTTGTATCAAAAACAAAATGGAGACCTCTTCTGTGGAACATATGGTGGTTTGTTTCAATATGAGTTTTCAACAAAAAATTGGACGATGGTTGGTAACAAAATATTCAACCCCAATGTAACAGCTGGATTTTATGATCAAAAAAATGATGTCTGGATAATTGGTACAAATGGGAATGGCATTGAGATTTTGAGATCAAATAGTAGCCACTGGGAATCTAACAATCAGCACATAACCAACTTACACGTTCGATCATTTGAACAAGATCCTAAGGGGGAAACAATACTTTTTGGTACTTGGGGTGCAGGAGTTTATCGCTCGTTTGATAGTGGTAAATCTTGGCAACAGTCCATTGAAGGTCTTACAAATCCCTATATTCTATGTATAGAAAGAATAAACAATACAGAGTACTTAGCGGGAACATATAACGGTGGAATTTTTAAAAGTATTGATTCTGGATTAACTTGGACTTTTCTTGATACTCCCCATATGTTCAATAAATACATCTATTCATTATGTTCTTTACCTTCCGATTCACGTACGATTTATTGTGGAACAAATGGACATATCTACAAAACATCGAACAACGGAAAAAATTGGTTACAAATGCCCTTAGGTTCCTATGAAAAACCAATCGGAAATATTGTTGATATAACAGTAAATCCTAAGAATGAGGAAGAGCTATTCATTGCAACATCCGAAACAGGACTATATTCAACCAAAAACGGTGGAAAAGAATGGTTTGCTTCAGGAAGTGGTATTGATAACCGAAACATAACATCGGTAGTATTTGATCCAACCGAATCCAACATTCTTTACTGTACTACATTTGGTAGCGGTGTTTACATATCAAAAGATCAGGGAAATTCGTGGAAACAGATCAACAACGGATTGCCTTCTTCATTAGTGTATTGTCTTGAAATAAATGGTGATACAAGAAATGAACTTCTTATTGGCACAGAGAACGGTGTATACAGGAAGATATCGATAGAAGATTCATGGGAGAAGTTTGGAGAAGGTTCTGAAGAATTAAGAGTTCGATCAATCCTTTATAATCCTTCAACTACTTCATATTTTGCAGGAACAGATCAAAAAGGTCTTTATCGCAATATCCATTTTCCAAATGTACCTGTGCCTATGAGTCCGAAGAACAATGAAAGAATAACTACCCTACGACCAACACTTTTATGGACCGAAACAACGGATGTGACCATACCTTACACTTTTTCTTTGAAAATAATTGATTCAAAAGAGACGGTTGTATACGAAAAAGACCATATATCAGGAGATCAGTTTATTATTCCTGCTGGAATCCTATCCAGATACGAAACATATTCATGGACTGTTCGAGCTGAATCATTTGCAGGCAATACAGAATGGTCAAAACAGTATTATTTCACTATCATTGGACAGATCATTCTACAGATTAATGAACCACTAATGAATGTTAACGGAAAAATTATGGAAGTAGACACTGGTAGAACGACCGCTCCCATTATTTTTGAGAACCGAACGTTTTTACCTATACGAAGTATCATTGAATCATTTGATGGTTCTGTAACGTGGGAATCTGATACAAGAAGCATTGTTCTTAATTTCATGGAAAACACAATTGAGTTACAAATCAGGAATCCTGTTGCACAGAAAAACGGCAAATCAATTCCCATTGATCCTGATAATAAAGAAATTAGCCCTTTCATACTAAATGAAAGAACGATGATCCCGCTACGTTTTGTCGCTGAAAACCTTGATATAGAAATTTATTGGAATAGTGAAGAGCGGAAAATAACTTTAGAATATCCTAAAAACTAAGGTAGAGCATGACAGAGAATAAAGATCAACTCGACAGGAGAGATACATCTATTGTCCCTTATAAAAAAGGGGGGATGACTCAAACACGAAATCTTGAAAAGAGAAATAAATTAGTAACAGAACATCTCTGGATCGTTGAATATGTAATAAAAAAATACCGTGATGATTACTCCAACATTATTGATGAATTGAGATCTGTTGGGAATATTGGGTTGATTAAAGCAGCAGAACGATATGATGAAAATCGTGAAGCTTCTTTTGTTACTTACGCTACGATTATTGTGAATGGTGAGATTAAACATTTTCTTCGCGACAACATTGATACTATTCGCATTACTCGAAAACATCTTGAAGTATATAAAGATGTTATGCGCATCATTGATTTATATATTGAAGATTACGGAGTAGCACCAACAACCAAAGAAGTTGCTCAATTGTCAAAGTACTCTAAGAAGCAAATAATAGATGCTATGGTGGCTGCTTATGCCAAATTTCCAATTTCTATTGATGAACCCGTTATGGTTGATTCTGAGAAAATTCTTGTAGGAGACACCATACAGCAAAAACGAGACTTAGTCGATGAAAAAATAAAACAAAATTCACTCGATCGTGCTTTGATGAAGTTACCAGAAAACGAACAAAAAAGCATTATACTGAGGTACAAATTTGAACTTACAAACAAAGAAATTGCAGAATTGCTACATCTGCAGCAGTACCATGTTTCAAAATTAATTAAGAGTGGACTGGAAAAAATGAAGGATATAATTTTAGAAGAAACCGGAGTAAAAAAACTCAATGATGGATCCTAATAAATGTTTCACGTGAAACATTTATGTAAAACACTAGCCAGATAAGCTTTTTAGCGAATCATGTTGTTCTTTTTTAACAAAGAAATGAAAATGACAATATCAGAAGGTTTTACTCCAGATATTGCGTGTAGATCCTTTACTTTTTTAGGTTGAGACTCTTTCAGAGCTTCAATACAAGTTTTTGACAATACATCAAATGAATCGTAGTCAATATTTTCAGGTAAGGAAAGATTATCGTATTTTTCCATCTGTCTTCTTTCATTTTTTTCTCGAACAAGATAGCCTTCATATTTGCTTTCGATCATAAGCTCTTCTTTGATGTCTTGTGGATAAGATGCAAATTCTTCAGAAAGAAGGCTTAATTTCTTCTCATTCCAATCTGTTCGCTTTAACAGTTCGAAAAATGTATAACTTTGATGTATTTCTGGTAATGACCGTTCTTCTAAAAGAGCTAGAGTATTTGTACTGGGTGTGATTTTTTGTTCATGTAAAAATTGTCTTCCTTGTTCCAATATTTCCATTTTTTCTTGAAAATGTTTCCATCGAAAGTCTGAAACTAAACCTATTTTTCTACCCAAGGGGGTCATTCTTTGGTCAGCATTGTCTTCTCTGTTTAACATCCGATATTCTACATGCGAGGGTGTGATGCGGTAGGGTTCGTTGAGAGGTTTTTGAATCATATCATCTAGCATTACTCCAATGTAGGAACCACTTCTATCAAGTATGACAGGCTCCTGATTATGAACAGAGAGTGCTGCATTAATACCTGCGATGATTCCTTGAGCAGATGCTTCATCATATCCAGTACTTCCGTTTATTTGACCAGCAAGGTAAAGATTTTGAATTTTTTTAGTCTCTAAACTCATTTTTATCTCACTAGTGTGAACCCAATCATATGCAATTGCATAACCAGGTCGAAACAAGCGTACATTTTCAAGACCCTCTATTGTATGTAGAATTTCTAACTGGCAATGGGGATATATACTTATGTTTAGTCCTGCTACATAAACCTCATCGGTGTGGAAACCCTCTTGTTCAAAAAAAAGTGAATGGCGATAATTATCAGGAAACCACTGTACTTTTTCTTCGATGGAAGGACAAGACTTAGGTCCAGTTTTAATCATATTACCTGATTTTGATGGAGAATACTGTAAATATTTCTTGGTGACTTCAATTGTCTTCTCGTTGGTCCACCCAAGGTATGAAGAAAGCTGCTGGTTCCATACTTTTCGTGGAGTAATAAAGGAGAGAGAGACAGGATCTGCTTCACCAGGTTGTTCTTGGAGTACATCATATCGAATTGTTTTCTTGTCAATTCTGGGAGTTGTTCCAGTATTAAATCTTCGAATGTCAAACCCTAATTTTCGAAGATTGTCTGATAAATTTCCTCCTTTTAATTCTCCACCTCTACCTGCTTCGTACGAAGTCCATCCAACATGAATACGACCACCAAGATGTGTTCCAGTTGAAAGTATTACAACTTTTCCATAAATCTTCTCGTTATGGATATCTAATACACCAATACAGCGATTATGGTCTATCAATATATCGTTCACAATAGCTTGATAAAGATGTAAATTTGGCTCTTTTTCTGTGATATATTTCATGGACCGGCTGTATGCAGCTTTATCACACTGTACCCTTTTTGAGCGTAAAGCCAATCCTCGGGATGTATTCAATATTCGGATTTGTGACAAAGCCCTTTCGGCATTTAATGCAATTTCACCGCCTAATGCATCCACCTCGGCAATTATTTGACTCTTACCACTGCCTCCTATGGCGGGATTGCAGGGCATCCAAGCTATTGTATCCAGATTGATGGTTGTTAAAAGAGTGTTGCACCCCATTCTTGCAGCTGCTAATGCAGCTTCACATCCAGCATGTCCTGCTCCAACAACAATGACATCATATTGTTCCAGCATCTTGATCTCCTCCTACTTCTCTACCATCAAAAAAAACTTTGTATGGCTGTATGGGTATTAATTCTTCTTTGGGTATTTTAAATAGATCTTTCTTTAAGACAAAAAAATCTGCTTTGTACCCTTTCTTTAACTGTCCTAACGAATTTTCTTGGAAAATTTGACGGGCTCCAGCAATAGTATAAGCATAAAAGGCTTTTTTTCGAGACATATAGTTTTCTGCATGCCATAAATTATGAAAAGGATTTTCTGATTCGACCGGAGAATCCGTTGAAAGTGAATACAGAAGATTCTGAATTGCAATTTGTTTGTATGGATAGCCAACTTCGTGGATAAAATCAAGATCTAATAGTTTACTGACGATTTGTAGATCCGATTGATAAAAACAAGGTTGTATACTGATTTCAAACTCAGCGTCTTTAAGCTTTTGTATCTGTTCATGAGAGGCAAATTGTGCGTGAATGATGCGGTGGCGTAATTCTCGATGTTGATTAGAGTCAAAACTTTCTAAAACTGCTTTTAATGCCTTATCCCCTATTGTATGAATGCAAACCTGAAGTTGAGAATGGTTTGCAAATTCAATAATCCTTTTTAATTCATCTACTGAGTAGTATTGAATTCCATTTTTCCCAGTATCTTTGTATGGGGTAGATAAGCATGCTGTACGACCCCCTATCGAGCCATCCATATATAATTTAATCATTTTTCTGACATCGATATTCTTTGGGGAAGCAGTTTGAATCAATTCTTTTGTTTGAACCCATAGAGCTAATTCTGCAATATTTTGGATCGATATTTTCTCAAATAATCTGCAAGGAAGTTGTACTGAACCGTGATCAACAAAGCTTTGTAATCGTCTTGGATTCCAGTCTTCACTATGAACCGAGGTGACTCCGTACTTTTGGAATCTTTTTGCACCTTCAAGAAGACACTCTTTTTCAAACGAAAGATCCTGAGAACGTTTTTCTTTTAATAGAAGTAATGCATTTTCACAAATAATCCCCTCTTTAATTGAGGTTTCGTCTTTCCCATCCAGTGTAGTTAAACTATATTGGTGAATAGCAGCGGTATTTACGGTTGCAATATGTCCACACTTTCGAATCAGTATGATGGGTTCGTTACTATATGTGTCCAATATCTTTCTTGTAGGAACAAAACCCAGTATTTCCTCGTCCCAACCTCTAAGTAAAACCCCGCTTTGTTTTTGAAGCTGATGGAAAATGATTTGTTTTAATTTTTGGGATGATTGAATTCCAATTAAAGTAGGTGAAAGGTATTTTTCTCCTGTTCCCATTAAGTGGCAATGACTATCAATAAAGCCTGGATATAGAAACAAATCATTACCTTTTATAGCAAACTCATTTTTTTGTGGTTGAAGAATTCCCCAAGGTTCACATTCTTCAATTGCTACTTCTGTAAATCGCATATCCATACGATCATAACAAGCACTTTGAGGATTGTAGATTTTTGCTCCGTAAATCAACATATTTTCGCCTTTTGTATCAAAAATTGTAATATAGTGTGTAAAGTCACTAAATGAATATGATGAACAAAAATGAAAAGTAAACAACTTCGATCTTTAATTTTACAAGGTGAATGCGATTGTGTAGAGTTTAAAGAAATACCTTGCGATGGTATGTATAAAACAATTTGTGCATTTCTGAATACTTGCGGGGGATTTCTTTTAGTTGGAGTTTCAGATCACGGCGACATTGTTGGTTTTAAGCCCTCTCTAAACGATCTAGAAGAATTCCAAGCTACAAAGCTACAATGGAATTCTATTTGTTTAAAAGAAGAAATTGTCCGGGTTGATTCACGGTCAATATGGCTAATTGTTGTCAGGTCATTACCCGCTAGCATATCAACCCAACAGATGGCTACCTGGAATGGGGATGCGTATATTCGATTAGGTAGCTCTACCCAAAAAGCGAGAAATTGCTTACATGTAAGGATGCCAATGTGATCAAAGAATTCTATGAGAAGAGCATTAAGGATCAGAATGTTAAGTTTAAAAATGACAAAATTGTCTCAGATTATTTGCGATCCGAAGACGTAACTGGATTACGCTTATATGTAACGGGGCTTCTTGGGGTTGCTGGTACTACTGAAAAAGAATACTCCTTGGTACAATTAGAAAAAAAAGCGTTACAGAATGCGAAAATAACTCCCTATTCTTTGGATTGTACTGGGGGTCTTCAGCAAAAAATAATATACAATTATGAAATTTCCAGTGAAAAGGATTACAAAGAAGCTATGGTCTTATTCGTAGAAGAATTAAAAACCAGGTTACCAAATTGTGTTTTCCATGGCCAAATGAGTTTAATTGATCGACAAGAGTCCCTAACAAATGAAATGAACCTTAAACTACGTTACAAAGATCACTATATCATGATCAACATGTATTTTACTCATCAAGATTCTCCCGTACCAGTCCCCTTTTTCTATCGAGGGAGGAGATTTTCTAGAGATGTTTTTGCTGATGCGGTAAAGCTCATGGGAGATGCGTGGGCGAAGGAAGTAAAGATCAAAGATGAACCATGCATGCCCGTCATTTTTTCTTGTGCCCATCGCTCTCCTTTTACAGAGTTGTTTCATCATTTGCACGGAGAAAGAGTAGGAAATGGTACTTCAAGATTTAGTGGTAAACTAAATCATCTATTGTTTCACCCCACTTTCACACTCTATTCATCTCATGATATTGAAAACTTGATTACTCCATTTTTTGATATGGAAGGAACTATTTTGCGATTGGAAGAAAGTCCTTTAGCACCCTTCCGGTACCCTTTGATCAAAGAAGGAGTACTCGTTGCGCCTTTCACTGACAAAAGAACCGCAAAACATTATCAATTGCCATTAACTTCCAATGCCGTAGGAGCATATAATCGAGTTCCATTCCCAGGAATATCTCATTTTCAGCTACGGCAAACTCATGAAACATTGATCGATGTACTGCAAGGGAATCTTGGAATTCTGGTGGTCAATGTAAAAGAGATTCATCACTCTATATCCGGAGATTTTTCCTGTTTCACAAAGGTGGCATATTTAACTGATGGAGAAAACCTATTGGGTCGTGTTCCACCCTTACATATCCAAACGAATACGATGAATATGTTTGGAGATGGATACATGGGCTGTTCTAAGCACCCTATATACCCACTTTTTTGCAATGAAGCCTTTGCTTCGAAAGCAAATATTTCGATAGTTTAGGAGGATATATTATGCATGCTATAATTACACACAATTCTCAAACAATTTTTAAATTGGACCAATTTATCCCATTCCTCCCCAAGTAGATTTTGAAAGTTTAATGCCTTCAACCTACACTATAAAAGAGTCTGATTTAAAAGAATGATGCATTTTCTTTTTTTGCTTTTTTTCTTTTAAGTGGCATCTGGTTTGGCATTTTAGGATTTTCAAAGTCTGTTTATTCCAGAATTATGCAATCTAGAACTTTTTTTTCATCTTGTTTGCAACAGCAAAAAAAGAGGGAAATATCGTATGAAAAATATCTATACGGAGTTGCTTGCTGTTTGCTGGTTCTCTCCGCGCTACGGTTTATTCCTTTTTAGAAGGGTGGTTTCGCATGTTTAACTGTTCTTTTTGGGTTGCAGTAATTGCAAATGTTTGTGCTCAAGGGCTTAAACCAATTATCGAAAGAATTCAAAACGGTAAGTGGGATATCTCTCTACTTTTTGTAAATGGTAAGTTTCCAAGTTCTCATACCGCCACCGTGACTGCTCTTACAATGCGAATTGCTATTGATTGCGGTTTGTCTTCACTCTTCTTTGCGATCAGTTTTATTTTAAGCTCAATTGTGGTAGCAGATGCCACTGGAGTTCGTCAAGAAGTGGGTAAACATGCTAAATTCATTAATGATCATATCTTAAACCGTAAACCCAATGAACCGTTTATTCATTTTCCATTTAAAGAGCTGATAGGACACAATATGGTAGAGGTTTTCGGAGGTTTTATCCTAGGTGTTATAATAGTTCTGATATCTCTTGTTCTTTGTAAGCCATGCTGTCATTGACAGAAGGAATATTGAAGAATATTGCAAAACTACCGTTTAACTCATTGTTTACTTCGTACCCAATTGGATGAGTATTCAGTATTTGTTTCACAATCCATATTTCTTTTTCTAGAAGAGAGATGACAAATGCTTTGCTATCTGAAATGTCTTCCTTTGTGGGTACGATGCGCAACACAAACAATATGCTATTGCGACTTGGAGATGTGTTGAAACTAATTTGTTTGGGTTCCCATTTTTCAAAAATTGCCTCTAGTAAAGAGATCAAAACAAATTCTATTTTATCTTTGTCTATTTTTGCTTCTGGTATGTTTTTTTGCAGATGGTGGTACATGATACTGCTGTAATCACTGAACGCTATAGTGATTTTGTTTAAAAGATCGTTAAGGGAACATTTCTCATATTTGTACGTTGAATGCTGTTTTAGTGTACAAAATCCTTCCATAATTTTACATCTTCGCAATATAGAGACCAGTAACTCAGAGTTTTTCTTGGATCTAGCCAGTTCTTGAGGCGGAATAATCTGAGTATTCCAAAAAGTATCAATTTGAGCAGATATTCTTTTCATTACTGTATAGAACCAACGGTTGTGTGTTTCATTTTGATCCTTAGTTTGTTGTGCATATTCAGCAATACGGATCAAAAAACCATCCTTTTTGTCCGGATTGAATAAAATAGGAAGGATTTTTTCTCGTTCGTGGATATAGTTACCACTGGAGTCAATGTAGTCATTTTCTTGGAAATATGTAAATCCTAGCTTGGTATAGGGTAGAGCGTCTTCTCTAAGATGAAGCTGATATTCCTTCGAAAGGTCTTCAGAGGATCTGCTGAGAACATCAGATGAATCCAACTGAACTTTTTTTAGAAAGCTTGGATTTGCATAAAATATTGTCCCTTGCGCATTTGTAATCAATATTGAACTTGCACTTTTGTCTAAAACGGATTGAAGAAGAAAAGATTTTAGCTTAGTGGATTCAATTTCACTATTTTCTTGAAACACATATAACAAAGCATTTTTTGTTTTCTGTATTTTTCCAACGCAATGTATCGACAATGAGCATGGGATGAAATCTTCTGAAAATGTTTTCAGGAAAACTTGCAAATTGTGTAAACCAGAGTTTTTTGCAATACACCGATGGGATCGAGCACGAATCTCATGAACATGTTTTGATGGTAGAAAGTCCAGTAGAGAAAGACCAAACATTGATTGCTGATTGTTCTGTGTTATACTACAGGCTCTATGGTTGGCTAAGTAAATTTGGAAGTCCTCATCGCACAAGAAAATAGGTTGTTGAAAGTGATGAAAAATAGATTCCCATTGAGCAATATTTTGAACAGAGCGGTAGCGAGAAATCGTAAAGAATATTTCAATATGGCTTGGTAATTGATCAAGTTGATTGTATGGGATTACAAAGTCACAGCCAGCCTTCATATACGATTCTATTTTTGCAGAGTGCATTTCTTTTTCTACAACAAGTATGCAGGATTGGTCTAAAAGAATTTGCTGACGTATGTGACGAATCTGTTCAAGGAAATAGCTTGTGTTGTGATGTGGGAAAATTAAAATTACATTGGGACGTTCTTCATCGATAAGTTTTTTATTAATGTCAGATGAAATAATAGTTTTGACAGTGTATTGAGCTAAAGCAGATAAAAGAATATCTTGATCACTTTTTTTACTATGAATAATAGCAATGGAGGGTTTTTCTATGCCAACCATTTAATGCAAATCTTTGATATGAAACTGAATTCCTTGAGCAAGAGGCAACTCTTTTCCATAGTTAATGGTGTTTGTTTGTCTTCGCATATAAGCTTTCCACGCGTCAGAGCCGGATTCTCGACCCCCTCCTGTTTCTTTTTCACCACCAAAAGCACCACCAATTTCTGCACCACTTGTCCCGATATTCACGTTTGCAATACCACAATCTGAACCCTGATGGGACAAAAATAGCTCTGCATTCTGAAGATTATTTGTAAAAATCGATGAACTTAATCCTTGTGGAACATCGTTGTGGAGTTTTATTGCATCGTCAAAAGAATCATATGTCATGATATAGAGGAGTGGTGCAAATGTTTCATTTTGAACAGTGGGGATATTCCCCGGAACATCTGCTATACATGGAGTAACATAAAAGCCACCAGGATATTCGTCAATACTTATACGTTCTCCACCGTATAGAATGGTGCTTCCTTCTTTTTTGGATTGTTCAATGGCATGTTTCATTTGGTTGACTGCTTGTTCATCAATCAAAGGTCCCATGTTTACGGATGGATGAAGCGGATTTCCTATATGAATCTGTTCATAGGCATGTATAAGGGATGGTAAAAATTGATCCTTTACATCTTTATGGATAATAATTCTTCGTGTGGAGGTGCATCGTTGACCTGCAGTTCCAACAGCTCCAAACAATGAGGCATGAAGAGCAAGCTCCAAATCAGCTTCTGGGGTAACGATAATTGCATTGTTACCACCAAGCTCTAGAATAGTTCTACCCAAACGACTACCTACTACTTCACCAATTCGTTTACCCATCCTTGTGCTTCCAGTTGCGCTGATCAAAGGAAGATGATGATCATGGATCATTGCTTCGCCTATGGTTGCGCCGGAACCAATAACAAGAGTACTGATACCAGGCAATTGGTGCTTAGCAAAAACTGTATTCACAATATTCTGGATAGCTATCGCGCACAAAGGGGTTTTTGAACTTGGTTTCCATACGCAAGTATCTCCACAAGCAAATGCAATTAAAGCATTCCAAGACCAAACTGCTACGGGGAAGTTAAATGAAGTGATGATTCCAATAGATCCATATGGATGGTACTGATCGTACATTCGATGCAAAGGTCTTTCGCTGTGCATTGTTGATCCATACAACATACGACTTTGCCCTACTGCAAAATCTGCAATGTCAATCATTTCTTGTACCTCACCAAGACCTTCTTGAAGTATTTTCCCCATTTCAATAGAGATCAATGTACCCAGGGGTTGTTTGTATTTACGTAACTCAATTCCGATGTCTCGGACTATTAAACCTCTTTGGGGAGCAGGAATCATACGCCATTGAAGAAATGCTTTTTGTGCTTGTTCAACAGCTTGGGAGTATTCTTCTGTTGTAGCTTGAATAACAGATGCTAGAGGTTGTCCATCAATGGGTGAATAGCTTGTAATTGTTTCACCATGTGTTTTGATCCATTGGTTGTCAAGACCTAAGCATGCTCCGTAATTCACATCTTCAATACCCAAATCTTTGAGTGTTTCCTTCATATAATCCTCCAAAAAACGTGATTGGCATTTTAAGGACATACTTTACATAATATCACAAAAACAATGCAAATTTTACCAAAGAAGAGATTTACGGTGTAAACTGCTTTTTTTCATTAAAAAAACTTTTCCAAATGGTGATTGAAAAAAGATAAACGCTTAATGATACGCTTCCAGAAATTCCTAACATAATGCCAATTTGATACCGTATTGCTGTTATTGGGGACGAACCCGCAATAATCTGACCACTCATCATGCCGGGTAAAAAAATAATCCCCATCCCTAGCATAGAATTCAAGGTAGGAAGTATAGCTGCTTCGAAGCTTTTATTAACAATACCCCGTATTGCCTCTTGAGGCTCTGCCCCTAGGTGCAGAGATGTTTGTATTTGATCCCTATTGGAGCCAACGTTGTCCAGTAATGTTTTCAATCCGATGGAGATTCCCGTCATCGCATTGCCGATAATCATCCCAGCTAAAGGAATCCAGTATCGTGGATCAAACAATGAAGGGGGATTAACAACGGCTATTAGAAAGAAGACAAGAACCAGTATTGTTCCGGTTGATAAACTTACGACGATGCTTTTTACCATAGAAGGAGTGAGCTTTTTTTGTGCTAATTTTTTTACATTCAATATAGCAAACATGACCATTAATAGTATGATGCCAAGGGTTAACCATGTATTGTTAATCTGAAAGATGAACCGCAAAAGATAACCAGCCAAAACAAGCTGAATAGTCATACGGAAAGATGCAACAAGAAGTAATTTTTCTTGTGGGATTTTACGGATTTTTAAAAAGAGATATAGCATGAAGACGAGACTGTAAGCAATGATTAGTCTGGTAAGGTCAATATCGCTCATGACAACCTCAGAATTTTCTTATGTTGTATATTAACATGTTCGTCTGCTAGAGAAGATAGTTTTTTTGAATGAGAGGAGTATATCAGCTTCATTGAAGTTTGTTTATGCACATCAATGATACGTTCAATAACATGATTAGCAGTTCCTTCATCCAAAGATGCCGTAGGCTCGTCGAGTAGAAGTACTTCAGGTTCTAGAAGTAAACACCGGATAATGCAGATGCGCTGTGACTCACCTCCAGAAAGAGAAGACACGGGTTCATCTAACGAAACGTGTAGTTGGAATTCATCCAAATACTCTTGCAATCTGTTTTTTGTGGGAGTACTCTTTTTTTGTATTTCGCAACCAATAATGAGGTTATCTCTCACAGAACCTGGGAATAATACAGGTTTTTGTTCCACCAAGAGCACTTTTCTACGGTGCTGAACAATGTTGATATCAAGAATATTTTTACCTTTGAAGAAGATCTCTCCCGAAGAAGGACTTTTTGTACCATTTAAGAAGTACAAAAGGGTGCTTTTCCCGGAACCGGAAGTACCAGTTATGGAGGTCACTTTCGAATAAGAAATAACTAAATCAGAGGAATGAAGTATGTCAAAAAAAGTAATCGATTTGCAACCAAATAACTCTTCCATGAGCAATATTATACGAAAAATAAAAACCTTTTTTTGAAAAACAAGTAGAGGACTTTTATGGATAATAGACAAACGGTACTGTATGAAAAGCTCGTAATAATGGGCATAAATGGGATTTTGATAGAAACTGAATTTCCTAATTATCACAAAGATGCCCCTCGTGTATAGAATCATCAACAATTTTTACTAAAACCCGATTGTATAAGGCTGGAGCAAGATATTTGAAGAAACCCTTTTTAAGATAAAAGAAAAATGGTTTTTTAAATAAAACTTGAAAGTTAAATTTCTCCTTTTCAAGTCTTCTTAGAAAATAATGGTGGAAAACCTGTGGATAAAAATGAGGAAAAAACAACTTTTATCTATAATTTCTCATTTTAATTTCTTTTCTCTGGAAGAAAATTCTCCACCAATATGTATAATGAGGGTTGTGCCAATGCTTAAATGTCATCTTCGTTGGAAGAGCACTTTTATAAGAATCCCACAGTTTTAAAATAACTGTGGAAAAGAGGTGGATAAAAAATGCAAAACTGGTTCGTATATATTTTGATAGGATTTACTGGAGGCATTCTTAGTGGTCTTTTGGGGATTGGCGGGGGTATTCTGATCATACCTTTGTTAGTATTGATGGGGTTTCCTCAGCTCACTGCACAGGGTACCACATTGGCATTAATGGTTTTGCCTATCGGTTTATGGGGTGCTATAGAATACTACAAGCATGGTCATGTAGAAATATGGGTAGGAGCTTGCATTGTAGCTGGTTTTTTTGTTGGTGCTCTTTTAGGAGCAAAGGGAGCAATGAAAATCCCTACCCTATGGTTAAAAAGAATATTTGGGATTGTTATGATTTTTGCTGCTCTTCGGTTGATTTTTTCTAAATAAACTAATTGATCCATGGACTACGAGATAAATAACTAGGTATGAAGAAACAACTTGTATTCACTTTCATATTGCTTATTACAGGAGTCTTTATTATGGATTTGCTTTTTTACCATCAACCCCGAATTACTCATTATGAAGTGTATTCCAACAACGTTCCCCTTGATTTTCATGGTTTTACTATTCTGCATATCTCAGATCTCCATGATGCGACTTTTGGAAAATCTCAAAAGAATCTTCTCCGAATCATTGCATCAGCAAAACCCTCAATCGTTGTATTTACGGGAGATCTTATCGAAAGGCGCTGTGAAGAAAACTCCCAAGGCTTGGTGTTGATGAAAGAGCTAACAAAGAGATATCCTTTGTATTATGTCACTGGCAACCACGAGGAATCTCTAACTTATGAAGAATTTCAAAGCCTAATGAAGGATTTGCAAGATGTCAATGTGAAAATTCTTATGAATGAAGGATCCATCTTGACTCGCAATTCTTCTCGTCTTTTGTTGGTTGGTCTTCGTGACGCACTGGCTACCCCAGCAGCAGATTACACAGAAATTATTGAAAATGTGTTAGCTCAACAAAAAAAGGATGTATTTACGATTTTATTGGCTCATCGGCCAGAATTCTTTACACAATATGCAAATGCAGGGGTAGATGTTGTATTGTCAGGGCATACCCACGGAGGACAAATACGATTTCCTTGTGTTGGAGGAATCTATGCACCTAATCAGGGTTTCTTCCCTCGATATATAGAAGGTAAATATCAAGAGAAACAGACAACCATGTTTGTTAATCGTGGTTTAGGAGCTACAGTTTTGCCTTTTCGTCTCTTTAATCCTCCAGATATATCCATTGTTCACCTTTATCATTCTGCTGATGGAACGGATTGATAGAAAAAAATGCTCCGATATGGCCTACCAACCGCGTTGTTTAAGCATCCCACAGCGTATCCTTCATAAAAAAGAATGGATCCTTTTGAATATATAACATCCACTGAATCCGGGCCAATATGTTTTTTTGACAGTTCAGTTCCGTGTTCCAAACTTATAGCGACAAGACTGCCATCTGTTAGTAATGAATACAGAGTTTTATGGGTAGGATCAACCATCATATCTAAAATACTTACCATAGAGTCAATAGAGAATCTCCACAGTTCTTGAAAATCTTCTGTGTTGATACACACAATCTCGCCTTGCTGATAAAACTCTCCAACGAGAAGTGGGTATTTTTCCTTGAGAATAGTGAAGATTGGGGACGTAGGCAAAGGACCAGTAATTGCAGAGTCTATTCTTTTTTCTTGAAGGATTTCACCATTCGTATTAAAGGATTGGATGTACAAACTTCGCTGGTCTAAAGAATCATACCGATATGCAACAAAGAATTTTTGCAGCACATTACTGAAGGTGGCGTCTTTTAAAGTCATAGAGATGGCATTGCTTAAATTTGGATGAATGCTCCAAGAATTTGATGGTGACGCTGCTTTTAATGCATGAAACTGAATTGATTGAGTGTTTGAGTCCTTGGAGAGATAATAAAAAGTGGAACCAATTAAATAAGATTGATGGACATGATCTTGCAGAGAATGCTTTTGAATCGAGGCATCTTTTGTAATGAATAAAAGATCTTGATATGCTGCTAATGCAGTTGTTTTTAACGAAACATCAGCTGAAAAATGAAGTTTAATTGTTCCTTGAGAGAAAATTGGGTAATCTGATAATGACAAAGAAGTTGGGTGCTTTACTTCGATTTTATGGTTGTTACTGGAGCAATATAGGTCTTTGGTCTGAAGAGATCGATTTTCAATGAATAGGTACCGACTGATAATATTTCCATCACCATCTGTCCCACTACCAACAAAATGATTTAAACATCGTTCTTGAGATACTGGGAACAATATTTCCCCGGTTGGATTGTTTTGCAAAAGGAAAAAGTGGAGTAGCCCATAATCTGTTGAGCCAAATGCATGATCATTGGTTATGCTAACATCATCAATTGGTGTGTTGGACAATGTTACAAACCAACCATCCTCTCCCACTTGTATGTTGTTTAGGTCTGCAACAACCTCTGGGTTTGCTTTTGTCAAAGAGCAATGTGTAGAAGAGAAGCAAAAAAAGAGAAGAGTGGATACGATAAGAAAAGATCTCCATTTCATGGGATAGCCTCCTTAAAAAATGGGAAATAACCAATTAGAAGGGTTTTTGTAACTATTCTTGAAACTGTCTTCATTTTGATACACCATGGTTTCTTTTTCGTTTTGGAAAATTGTAATAAAATCCTTTGTTACCTCGATTCTACTAGTGGGGGTATTGTTTTCAACAACAAGGATTTTGCAACTTGATTGAGAGTAAACCTTTTTCATGATGACTGCATTTTGATACCGGAACAATTCAGCTTGGATTGGTTTATCAGTGTCCAAATCAATTCTAGCTTCAAGAGTCTCTTGGTTTTCAATTGACCCATTGTGGAGCATTACAGAACGAATAGAGCCGTCTAACAGAGCAAACCAGATTCTTCCCTGACAAACAACCACATTGCTTCCCTTGCCAGCTTCTTGAAATTCGATATCGTCCGATACAATTCTCCAAAGCAGAGATTGATCAGACCATTGTCCTTCAACGATGCCAAATTTCAAATTGGTTTCATGATCCAACCAGGCAAATTGGAAATACAGATAAGTGGTAGCTTCAATCTCAATAGCATCTAAAGGCCGGATAAGAACTGCATTTGTATATTTTTCTATATCAGGTCTAAGTGTAATTTTATCTTGTTTATACCCATAATATTCTGCAGTTGCTTGGGTGTGTTTGCTATAGTCCTGGATAGAGAGTTGGATGGATAGATTCGGACGCAAAATTCTTTGTATGGACAGTGATGTTTTTGGCCGTATATATAAAGGGTGGAATGATGAGCCATTGGATACTGTTATACTGGATTCTACAGAAGGAGGAAGTAAGATTTCTTGATCCCCGTTCCATACGAGGGAATCGATACAGTTTTCCGAAGAATTGAACAAAGGATTGTCAGAAAATGCAATCGTACCATTGCGCAAGCTCCACTGATGAAGGATATAACTTGTATTTGTATCTTGCTCGATACAAGAGATAAATGGAATCATATCATTGGGGGGGAATACGCGAGAATGCCGGAAATCATAAATAAGCACAAAAACTATCACAACAATGGATAGCAATATAATCCATATATTCTTACCCAGAAGTTGTTTCATATATACTCCTTTGTTTTGTTTGGAAAAAGAACTTTAGAGTAAGTCTATAATAAGTTTAACAGCAACAGTGAGTGTTACAATTACAAAAATGGGCTTTACTATTTTGTTTCCATTTTTGATCGCCATATGAGATCCTAACCATGAACCAGCAATCATGAATAGACCAACAGGGATACCGACCAGAAATAGGACTTTGCCATACAGAATAAAAGTAAGTAGTGATGTAATATTGCTGATAAAATTGAGAAATCGTGCGTTAGCACTAGATTTAAGATAGTCAAAACCAAATAGTTTAATGAAAATAAACATTAAAAATGATCCAGTTCCTGGTCCAAAAAAACCATCATAAAATCCTAGCAAAAGAGAAAATAACATACCGATCCAAATACTTGTTTTTGTTGGATGTTGAAGAGATGTATCGACCGAACCAAGAGAGGGGTGAAAGATGGAATAAAGACCGATGGATAGAATGCCGATACTTAGAAGAATGTTAAGTAATGCATTGTTGATTGATAGAATCGTTTTTACTCCGACAACCGACCCAATCAGGGTAAATGGAGCAAGAAACATCATTAATCGGAGATTTGTCTTCTTTGAACATAAATATTTAAACGAACTTGTAAAAGAGGAGAAACTCGCAGATAGCTTATTGGTTCCTAAGGTGAGTTGGGGGGGTAAACCAGCAGCTAAGTAGGCTGGTATGGTGATAATACCGCCACCACCTGCTATGCTATCTACCCAAGCACCAATGAAACCAAAAGCGCATAAAAAAATATAGGTTGAAATATGTAGATTCACCAAACACCCCTACAGAGATTTCTTTACAAGATAATAAAGTGATATGCAGCGTATGCTAATGACAAAAGAACACTATTCCATACTGCATGAAAAGTAAAACCCCAGAAAAATCCAAATTGCATTCGTATGTATCCAATCACTAGACCAGAAAGAAATTGTGGTAGTACCAAAAGAGGTGTTAGATAGAATACCCAAATTGAAGCACCGGAGAAGTTTGAAATATGCAGAAATCCGAATAGAACGGCAAAGCCATAATAAATCAATCGGAAATACCGTTTCCAAAACAACTCTATGGAAGTTCTTTTCCAAAAGGAAAAAAGAATCCCTATTCCTCCAATTAGCAAGGATATACCGATCATGGACAATGTAAAGAAAGGGTTTGATGGTGCTTGTGGAAAAAGGATGGACAAGAGTAAAATGAATACATAGGATACTGCAATCCCAAGGGAAACAGGATGAAAAAACAGAGGTAAACGAAAACCGATTTCTTCAAAAAAAGGAAGTGCTATGCCACCGACAAGAAGAAGGTATAAATATGAGTTAGATTGTACGAAATCAGTTAACTCATTTGTTGTGGTAGAACCAAGTTTAAAATCAACCGAGAATAGTATAAGAGTCGTGATAGAGCTGAGAAAAAGTTGTACAACAAAGTTAATCGTTAGAAATTTCAACAAAGTTTCGGTTTTCTGGATGAAGGACATCTTAGCAATTTGTATGCTTGTAGTAGGTTGACAGATGTATTGCAGCAAACTCTCTACTGCATTATATGCAGTATTTTTTGTTGTGTGCATCTTCATCGGAAAACTAACTTACTGAGAAACTTGAGGAAAAAGACCTGATAAATCAGGATTTTCTTCAATTTTATAAATCGTGTACCGTCCTTGTTTTCGAGTAAAATAAAAGGCTACATTTTCTATATCTTTGACTCGGAATGTAATCACGTCTTCTCCTTTGGAATTCTGAACCCATTTCGGACAAGAGTAAAAACCTGTATTACCTACGATCTCAAGTTCCTTTGTTTGCTCTATTATCGAAGGGTCCATCACGAATTCTTTTGCTTTTTCAGTGTTGTTATTATATAGGTAATGAAGATAGTCAACAAGAGTTTGATAAGGAGATTGTACAATAGTAGAGCTCATAAGACCGTAGGTTTCTTGGTCTAAAATCCATACTTCTTCGTAATATCTGTGATATGTTGAAGAGCTACATTCTCCAAAAAGATAGCTCTTGCCGGTGGGGTCTAGGATGATTTGACCTTTTGCTGTTACTATTTCAAAATTAGGTTCATTCACATGAATAGACCCATTAGGATAAAAAGGGGAAGTCCATTGAAGACGCCATTGATTATTGGCAAGTTCAAAATATTGGTATGCTTTTAATGATAAATCTTGAGATGGTTTTTCGTGAAGAATCAATGCCATTTTGTCCTGATTGGTGTAGAATTTTTCTGGTCTTGAAAACTCAGAATGTTGATGGGAAAAGGAATCAACATAAAAAAATGGTGTGGTTTGGATGATCTGATCTTCGGCCCATACAATAACCGTTCCCATATTTTTTACTTGAAATAAAACCATCCCTTCATACGTATCGTGAAGCAAAGAAGGTAAAACAGGATCAGATATATCAATAATAGGGGATTGGGATCTCCCCCATTCTTGAAAAGAATCCCATCGGAGAAGAAGTTTATGGAAGTTCTTGGTTTGAAAATTCGCTTGAATTTTCTGATAGGGTTCAACATAGTTTGCTTTTGGCTCGTTATCAATTTGAGGGGGTAATTCAATTGGGTAATGATGTTCTTGATATTCTTCTGATGGTATTTTTGGCATTAACTCCCAGACACCTTTTGATGCAGAATATTTCCCTTGTTTTAAAAGTGAGTCTTGAAGAAAGATATATGCTTTTTTCTTAAAAAGTTTCATTGGGAAGGGTTCATCAGGAATATCGGGGATCCAGTTTTGCAAAATTAATTGTGCTTCTTCATATTGTCCCAATTGAAGAAGGCATTCGCATTGTAAAGCTATGAGAAGATTTTTTTGTTCAGAAGAAAGGGTATTCATTTGAGACTGGAGCAATCTTTTTATTTTTTGCAGAGCGGTTATGCTATCTTGCGCATACGTTTCATACTCAATTAATTTAATACTTAATTCCAGGTTTGCACTATTGCTACGAACTTTTTCTTTGTATTCTTCCACAATGGAAGGATAGAAATAAGGATAGGAATCTTCTGCAAAAACAAAGTTGAAATTATACTCCCAACTGCTCAATCGGAATAATTGAATTGTTTCTATACCCTCTTTATTGGTTGTCCATCGTGCGATTTCTGGTTTGTCATCATTGCCGTATGCTCCAGGGTAGTTTTCAATGTGCAATTTATCATATTCTATGGAGTTTACTCTGCTAAGTGACCATTCTTCTGCAATTGTATCAATAAGGTAGATGTATAAAACTTTCTTTTTGTTATGCTGTTGCACCCCAACATAGATAAATTGCTTATGGAGATAAACCCAATCTAGAAATTCTCCTTGAATCAGACTCCACCCCTTATGCTTCCATGCATTTTCTTCTTTGGAGTATAGGTTAAGTTGTAAATGGCTGGGGTATTCGGGGTGATCAAAAAAGATAACTCCTTCTTCGCCAGGGTTTCCATCAAATTCATCGTATACTACGTAAGATCCAGGTGTACTTTTGGGTATAAAAACTTTCATGTTATCAGGAATCTGAGAAGAGAATTGAACAGAAAGTTGAGAAATTTTCGTGGTTCTAGCAGAGGATAAAAAAGAATCTTCCTCTGGATTTACATTTGTTTTTTGGCAAGAAACAAAAGAAAGCGTATATGAAAACAAAAATAGACAAAGTAGTGTAGAAAAGATCGTTTTCATGATACTATTGTATCACGATTCACAATATTGTCTTATTCAGATAGAATTTTTTTCATAGAAGCGATAAATCGTTCAACGTCCTCTTCAGAAGTGTCATAGGACGTCATCCAGCGATATTCAGAAGTAGTAGAATCCCAAGGATAGAAAAAGGATAATGCTTGCATTTTAACTGCTTTTTCTTTTGGAAGACGGACAAAAACAGCATTTGATTCGACAGGTCTAGTAATGGAAACTTGAGGGAGGTTGTCTTGAATACTGTTTTGAAGGAATTTTGCCATTTGATTTGCTGTTGAAGCGTTGTGCAACCATAAATCATCATCAAAATAAGCTAAGAATTGAGCAGATATGAAGCGCATCTTGGAGGCTAGTTGAGCATTTTGTTTTCGGAAAAATTTTGCTTCCTTGGCTAGCTCTTCAGAGGCAAAAACTAAAGCTTCTCCATACGCAAGTCCATTTTTGGTTCCACCAAAGGATAGGACGTCAATCCCACAATCAATCGTTAGCTTTCGCAGCGAAACTTGTAATGTTGCAGCTGCGTTTGCAATTCTAGCTCCATCCATATGAACAATCATATTGTTTTTGTGAGCAAAATTACATATGTTACGCATCTCATCTAGGGTATAAACTGTGCCCAGTTCCGTTGCTTGTGTAATGGAAACTACTCTAGGCTGGGAATGGTGTTCTACCCCCATGTATTGTGTAAATGTTTCAAGTTGATCGGGGAATAATTTTCCTTGGTGATTGGGTAAAGCTTTTAGCGAACAGCCTGTTATTCTTTCTGGGCTTCCACATTCATCACATACAACGTGAGCAGTATTTGTCGTAATTATAGAATGAAATGGCTTGGTAACACACGATAATCCAGTGATGTTAGCGCCTGTTCCGTTATACACAAAGTATGTTTCGGTCGATGAACCAAATATTTGCTTAAAAACGTGTAGGGCTTCTTGGGTATATGGATCTTCTCCGTATGCTACACAATGACCAATATTTGCTTTCTCAATTGCTTCAACAACCTTTGGATGAATTCCAGAATTGTTATCGCTTGCAAAGCTTTTATGAGTTGAACAATGCGGCCAGTGGACGTTCATGGCTTTCCTCCAGATGAATAGACTGTATAGAAAAACGATCGATAGAGTAAAAGGAAGCATTGTAGGTAGGTTCTTCAAGCACAATAGACTGAAAAAGGTCTATTAGTGACGAATGGCAAGAAAAATACAAAACCTGATGTTCTTTTGACAATTTGAGTAACAATCTGGCTGTTTTTCTTTGTCTTTCCACATCAAACCGTAATAAAATGTCGTCTAAAAACAATGGAAGTGTTTCTCCATGTTCACTTAACTCCTGAATAAGTCCGATTCGAATGGCTAGATATACTTGATCTGCTAAGCCATCACTCCATTCACCTTCTGTCTTTCTTTTATGGGCTGTATCAAATAAAAGGAAGCTATCAGAGTTGTCTTCTTCGGCACTTGTTTTCATTAATTGATACCGATGATTAGTGATTTCATGAATCCATTGGCTGGCATAGCGAATAACTCCAGGTTGTTGCTTTTCTTCAAAAACAGATTTTGTTTCTTGAATCAACGAATAGGCTACTACATTGGTGAGCCATTCTTCTGCTTTATCTTTTATGGATGCTTCTATTGATTCCTTTTTTTGATGAAGTTGTTCCATCTCAGTATTAGAAGAAAGATCTTCTTTTTTTTGCTGCAATTTTCCTCGTTTTTCAACAGCTTCATCGATACTATGCTTAATTTCTTCGATTTGCTCAAAGCAATTCTTTAACCGAGTTTCATTGTCTTGAAAATCAAGTTCAGAAAGGGTTTTGCAAACGCCAGACCACTGTTCTTCATTTCCAACTTTTCCATATAGCCTTTGGTACAACAATTCCTGTTCTTCTTTGCGTTTCCGATACTGGTTGTATTGTGTTGTTTGAGATTCTAGTTGTTCAAGATGATCTACATGATAGGATTTTAACAGTGATTCAAATTGATCTTTTCTGCTTCCAAGGCGTTCAAGTATTTCTAATTGATGATTCTTTTCTTGCGTAATTTTTGTTTCTATTTCTCTTTTTCGCCGGTGAGACTCTTCTGTGTCAGACAATAGTTTTTGCAGTTGTGAAATGGAATCCGCAGTAAAGCTATCCAAAGAACGTTCTTCGCCAATTCGAATAAAAAGGTCTTGTAGTTGTTTTTGAATTCCATGCACTGTCTTTTGAACCAATACTGAACGATCTGAGAATTCTTGTAATGACGCCCAAGTATTCTGTGTGTCTTTCAAGATAGAAAATAGAAAATCTGCATCTTGTATTGAGATCTGATTGGAAAGATGATGATTCTGCTTCCAAAGATTCCATTGCTCCACAATGTCTTCTTGTTGTTGCTTAGCTACCTGTTGTTCTTCGTTCATTTTTGTTATGCGAGTTGACATCTGTACAAGATCTGAGTCAATGTCTTGTATCAATTCTTTCCATCGAATTATTTGCTGGTGTAACTCGCGATGTTTTTTCAATCGATCTTCCCAGGTAAAAAGCAAAGAAGTGATTCCAGCATATGAACAAGAATCTAATTGTAAATTATTTGCCTTGCAATACGTTTCAATTTCTTTTTGGATAAGCGAAGCATCAATGGCTGGATGCTTTCGGTGGACGAAGAAGTGAACAAAAAAAAGAATCAGTAAACTGGTAAAACCTACGGCAATTGAGATGTATCGAATCAAAGGGAAAGAGGGAACAATAGTGACCCCAAAAAGGCTAATGAACAGAGAAATATACAGAACCAAGAGCATTGATTTGGGTGAAGATGTGGAAAGGTGGGGTTTTTCAGATGTTTCTGTCTTTTTTTGTTGTAAATACGAGAGATGTTTCTGAAACTCTTTGCACTGCTCATATTGAGTTAATGTAGCAGAATAATCTTCTGCAGAAAGCATTTGAGATTGGTTCTCGCTGATGTGTTGCTGGATTTTTTCGTGTTTGTGCTCTAAATTGGAATAATCTTCCCTTAGTTTAGTTTTTGAGTGCTCAATATTTTGATTCTTCTGATCAATCTTCTCATATTCTTTTTTCCAGCGATAAATTTGTAATTCTTCATCTGCGGTTTGAAAAGAAAGGTTTTGAAGCACTTTTTCATCCCATTGTGGGTCAAGTTTTGCCAAGATAAGTTTGAGTTCATCTTGTTTCTTTTTCTTTTCCAGGTTAATTAAGGGAAAATCTTCAAGAGCTTGTGCAAATTGCTTTTTTTTCTCAATAAGCTCTCGAATAGAGGGTGCAATATCTAAGATGTCAGATTGGATCTGGATAGAATTGTACTGTTGCTGTTGTTTTTCAATATTTCTTTGTAAGGTTTCAAGTGATTCTAACAAATCTTGTATGTCTTGATTCCATTCTTGAGCTTTTTCTAGAATGCTTTCTGAATATTCAAGAGTAGAGAAAATAGGTGGGTACTTCTCTAATTCTTTGCTTAGTGTTTGGTACATACCCCAGTCATTTTTCATATCATTCCATAGCGTTCTGTACGATACTTCTTTATCAAGTTCCCTGATATGTTGCTGCATATCTTGTATGTCTCTGTTTGAGGAACTAATCTCTTCATTCCACTTGATGTACTCAGAGCTTAGTTGCGCCCGATCTCGGATTTTTTTATTGATTTCTTTTAGCTCTTTATGCAATTTGTTCAACACTTGAACACGACCATTTGGAATCAGTATCTCTTTATACTGTTTCTGAAGTTGATGAAGAGCATGTGATAAAGATCGAACCCCAAAACTAGCAGATAAAAATCTATTTTGCATCTCTTCTTTGTTCATAAATGACAAACCATTCCAGTCTTTTATATCCATGCAGAAGATTTGTCGAAAAGTTTCTTTATCAATACCATTCCAAAGAGAATGATCAATTTCTTTATTGGAAAGAGTTTGATCAGGATAAAGAATAGAGACTTTTTGATCTTGCCTTTGAATTTGATATTCTTGATCGATATCGCTTACAATATTTATTGTACCAGATGGTTTTCCACCACTGAAAGGTGAGTATATGCGATCTGAACCGGATGCTTTTTTGGGAAAACCAAAAAGCATTTGTTGAACAAATTGTCGTAGTGTAGTTTTACCACTTTCATTAGAACCAAAGAATAGTGAAAAACCCTGAGGAATCTCAAGCGTAGTCTTTTCATATCCTCCAAATTGGTCAATGAAAATGGATTTAATTCTCATTTTTCTCTTCTGATAACAGATCAAGTCCAAGATATAAAGCATTTGTGACAATATGTTCCCAAGTGATTGAGGAGTCCTTTTCAGGAAGCATCCTGAAAAGTTTATCTAATGGCATATCTTCAAGTAATACAGCAATCTTTTCGGGAAGATTCCTAGAAGAAAGAAGCTCCTCAGCCTTATGAACAAATAAGCTATTAAAATCTTTTCTTTTTTTGATCGCTTCAATATCAATATCAGGTTTTGTTTGAAGGTTAATTGACTCTAGATAACAATTCTCTTGCTCAAGATTTTCCCGGACACTCTCTTCAATTTCATGCTTCTGTTTTTGGAGTAAATGATGTAGGTAGGTACGACCCTCTAATGTAAATCGAAAAATGCCTGGTAGTGATTGGGTGTTTTCGATCATAGTTTGAATAATATCTTCACTAATAGCCTCAAAGGAACTGCTATCTACTTGAAGGGTAGGCTGAAACCAAAGAAAAGAACTCGTTTCAATCCACCGATAGTCTACCTCTTGATCGTGAACTTCAACAAGATAAAACCCTTTTTTTTGAGATTCATTGATATGTAGACCCTGGGTGTTGCCAGGGTAAATAACGGTTGGATTGCTTTCATGCAATACTTTTTTTGTGTGTACATGCCCAAGTGCCCAATAGTGAATGTTTGATTGGAGTAAGTCTTGAAGAGAGCAAGGAGCGTAATTTTCTGTACTAGGATCTCCCCCTACATTGCAGTGAAGAAGCCCAATATTGAAGGTATTCTGATCAAGAGATCGGGAATAATCTGCGATCTCTTTTGCTATATTTTTTTGAACATCTCTCTTTGGATAACTATATCCAACAATATTTACATATGGCTTTTCTTCATGAGTTCGATATAGGCTTTTACAAAAGATATAGGGTGGAAATTGAAAAGTGGATGCAGGAAGCTCAGATTTTATCAACCAGCTATCAATAGGATCATGGTTCCCATGCACAAATAGACATGGAATATCGTGATCAGCTAGCAATTTCATCTGGTGGAGAAAAAAAAGTTGGGCTCGAACACTTTTATTGGATGAATTGTACAAATCTCCAGCAATGAGTACAAAATCGACTTCTTGGGCAATTGCAGTTTGAATTACTTTTTCGAAAGAGCGGAATGTGGAACCCTCAAGTATCTTCCATATCCCTTCATTTTCTATATGAATTCCCTTAAATGGAGCTTCCAAATGCAGATCGCTACAATGAATGAATCGTATATTACTCGACATAAATCTATCTATTCCTCACGAATAAACTGGTTGTTTCGTATATTCCTTTTCAACATAAAACCATTATATAATAATAATACTCTATTGGAACTGAGGTGTAAATTGAGTACAAATCAAGATTTAAAAATGCGTTCTTCTGTTCAGTGGATGGTTCGATTAGCTATTCTAATTGCTATAACAATTGGTTTTCAGATGTTTAAACTTCCCCAATTCATTACAGGTCCAGTTGTTAATCTTTTGTTGTTAATAGCTTGTATGTTACTGGGTATGTGGGGTGGAGTTGCTCTTGGACTGATCACTCCTCTAATCGCAATGGTTGCTGGAATTATGGGAAGACCAGAAATGGTACCTGTCATTATGGTTGCAAACGCAATCCTGGTCATCGTATTTTCTTTGTTTCGTGGTAAAACTGTTCAATTGTATAAGACTTTGATAGGCATCATTGTTGGATCTATTTTAAAATATGGTGTTTTCGTTGTTTCGATAGCTTATATTGTATCTCTTCCACCCGCAGTTGCTCAAATGTTTGGAATAACTCAGCTCTTTACGGCATTAAGCGGCGGTGTGTTGGCGATCATCGTTGAAAAGGCGTTGAACAAAACCAACATTTTACAGTATTAGAATTGCCTGATGAATGGAATATTCTTCTAAAATTCGCGTCTTAGCGAATGTTTTAGTACTTATTGCTGCTGCTTCATGGGGATTGTCATTTGTTAGCATGAAGGCAATATTGTTAGCAGGCATTCCTCCTATGACCATGATTGCTATCCGATATGGCATTGTGGCTTTTATTTTTTCTCTACTATTGATGTTTCGAAAAAAGAAAAAGCATTTGAGCTGGAAAGATCATCTTATACTCTTGTTTAGTGGACTTTCAGGTGTAGTCTTGTATTTTTGGTTTGAAGCTAGAGGCATTCTTTTTACAACTGCTTCCAATGCCTCTATTATTATTGCTCTTATTCCTATTGTAACCGGATTGGTTTCAGGATTCATCTATAAGATGCGTATACGTTTCTGGCAGGCAGCGTCTATTGGGATTTCTTTTATAGGAGCCTATTTGTTGATCTCTACACAGGTATCTTCGAGTGCAGCCCCTGATCCATTGAAAGGAAACTTACTTATGCTGGGAGCTGTAGCCTGTTGGGTTTTATTCACATTTATAGCTTCTCATTTGCATTCTCGTATGGATACATTCTGCGCAACTTCATGGCAAAGCATATATGGTTTTCTTCTGTTAATCCCATTTGCCTTATTTGAAGACGGAGTTACATTAGTAGTTCCAATTTATCTATGGATGCATTTTCTATATCTTTCTATCGTTTGTTCAGTATTGTCCTTCTTGTTTTATAACTACGCTGTAAAGGTCATCGGTGTGACCATTGTATCCACATATGTAAATTTTGTGCCTGTAGCGGGTGTGTTGGGTGGATATTTTTTACTACATGAAACTATGACTCCTTTGCAATGGATAGGATCCATTTTCATCATTGTGAGTTTGTGGACGGTAAACATCGGGAAAAATCAATTTACAAATAATTTGTAATTTTTTTCCACATGACTTTGATATAATAAAGACACAAACTTTATTCTGGAGGTAGATATGAATTCGAACTACAAAGTACCGGTTCCTGAAAATGAACCAATTTTGTCGTATGCCCCGAATTCTCCTGAGAGAATTCAATTAAAAAATAAACTTGAAGAGATGTATCAAACTATCTCAGAAATTCCCCTAATCATTCATGGTAAAGAAATAAAGACCGGTAACTTGGGGAAATGCATATGTCCTCATGACCATCAGCACACTTTAGCGACATTTCACCAAGCAGGGGATGCTGAGATACAGAGCGCAATCCAATCTTCTCAAGAAGCTTGGAAGACATGGTCGGTGATGCCTTGGGAAGAACGAGTTGCTGTATTTTTACGAGCTGCAGAATTATTGACAGGCCCATACAGAGCCGAAATGAATGCAGCTGCGATGCTTTGTCAGAGTAAAAGTGCTTTTCAAGCTGAAATAGATTGTGTTGCCGAACTTGCTGATTTCCTTCGATACAATGCATATTTCATGCAGAAAATATATCAAACACAACCCAATAACTCAAGAGGTATTTGGAATCGATTAGAATACAGACCCTTGGAAGGGTTTATATATGCTATCACTCCGTTCAATTTTACGTCGATTGGAGGAAACCTTCCTACTGCACCCGCTATTATGGGTAATGTAGCATTGTGGAAGCCTGCTAGAACAGCTGTCTACTCCAATTATGTCTTTATGAAAATACTAATCGAAGCTGGACTACCCAATGGTGTGATTAATTTTATTCCTGGTTCTTCCTCTATGATCACAGAACTTGTATTAGAAAGTCCATATTTTGCTGGTATCCATTTCACGGGTTCAAAGGAAGTGTTCCAAATGCTTTGGAAGCGTTCTGCTGAGAATCTATCAAAATATAAATCTTATCCGAGGATTGTTGGAGAAACAGGAGGCAAAGACTTTTTAGTCGTACATTCCTCTGCTCATCCTAGAGAAGTTTCTACTGCCATTGTCCGAGGTGCTTTTGAATACCAAGGTCAGAAATGTTCTGCAAATTCAAGAGCTTATTGTCCAGAATCTTTATGGAACGATATTTGGAAAGAACTTCAAGAACAATTGGGTCGAGTAACAGTTGGCGATGTAAGGGATTTTTCAAATTTTATGAATGCTGTGATCGATAAAGTCTCTTTTGACAAAATCAAAAGCTATATCGATTATGCAAAAGATCACAAAGATGCTAAAATTATCTGGGGCGGAACTTGTGATGATTCCAAAGGATATTTTATCGAACCAACCATCATTTTGACGACAGATCCTCATTTCAAAACAATGCAAGAAGAAATTTTTGGTCCTGTTATCACCATCTACATATATAAAGATGAAGCTTATCAAGAGACTTTGGAACTATGCAATACTACTTCAGAGTATGGCTTAACTGGAGGAGTGTTTGCACGCGACAGAGAAGCCATCATTCTAGCAGAAAAAGTTTTGCGCCATGCTGCTGGAAATTTCTATATTAATGATAAAATTACAGGAGCTGTTGTTGGACATCAACCTTTTGGTGGTGGAAGAAGCTCTGGAACAAATGATAAAGCCGGTAGTGAATTTAACCTACTACGCTGGACAAGTATTCGCAATACCAAAGAATGCTTCTCTCCCCCACAAGACTTTGTTTATCCCTTTATGACTGAGAAATAAGAACTGCTTCCTACCACGAAAATCCTCTTTTCGTGGTAGGCTTTTTTTGGAGGATCAAATGAAGAAAATACTCGCTGTCTTCCTTTCATTATTCCTTGTTATTCCTCAACTGACTGCAATCGGACAAGAAAAAAAGGTTCGTTATCTTGAAGCTATATTTTCTGTTGACCAAATTCAGGTTTCATCTGATATTGTGTACAAAACGGTAGAAAAACCAGATAGCACTCACATAGATTTAACACTCGACGTATTCACTCCAATGGAAGACGAAATCACCAAAAGACCTTTGTTGGTATGGATTCATGGAGGAGGTTTTGTGGGTGGGTCAAAAAAGACTATGGAAAAGCGGTGTGTTGAGTTTGCTCAGTTTGGCTATGTTACTTGTACTATCAACTATCGGCTTATGCAGGATTTGCCTTATCCTTTCACAATGGATACGGTGATTGAGGCAGCCGTTGATGATGCTCGTAGTGCTATTGATTGGTTGCTTCAAAATGCAGCGACCTATGGGATTAATGAAGAGATTATTTTTGTTGGTGGTTCTTCTGCTGGAGCCATAACTTCTTGTCATGTCGCTTATGACGATCGAGATTGGTCTCATAAAGAAAATCTTAAAGGAATTATCTCATTATGGGGAGGTCTATTGCCATTCCACTCTGAAGACTTAAAAATTGGGACAATATCCTATGAAGTCGAAGTTGACGAAGAGGAATGTAGCCCCTGCATTATTCACGGTGCATTGGATCCCATAGTGCCTGTCTCAATGGCGTATACACTTGAAGGTAAGTGCGTAGACGTTGGAATTCCTTGCACGATGAAAATTGATCCGAATGCTAAACACGGAGTTCCTTCTGATATTGGTACATCCTATCACTCCATTGAACCAGTCTTTTTGTTTATTTGCATGCAATAAATCAAAAGGTTTAATTTTTCAGATTTTATAGTACAATACAATATCGATTCACCAAACAAGCCGAAGTGGCGAAACTGGTAGACGCGGCAGACTCAAAATCTGCAGGAGTTCACTCTCCGTGAGGGTTCGAGTCCCCCCTTCGGCATTATTTTATTCTATATGGTGATTTTCGATCCACATTACTCGCAAGAATGCTCCCAGCATGATGATGGTCAAGAGTAAGCTAATCAACACTCCGACGATAGGGATCCATCGAACAAAATACAATAGTATTACGCCGGCTAGTACGCTTAACCAATCAAAACGTTCCTTTTTCGTAATCCAAAAAAACACATAGTATCCCAAAGAAATTCCTGCAATGGCATGAGCAAACATCCAGCATGCAATAGATCCAAATAACAATGCTATTGCAACCTTCCAACCAAAACCAATGACGAGAAGCACCAAAAGACATACTGGTAGTGCTACCAAAAACAAAATACCGATACCCAAAGAGGTCCAAAAGTTTTGTCTGAGATTTTCAATCGACTTTTTGCTACTTTTATGAAACACATAATACACTACAAAGGCAATAAACAACGAAGCGAGTAGTGAAAGAATTTTTGATTGATAGGGGTAGGTCTTTTTGGGAGGGGTTTTTGTTTCTTCTGGTTTTTCTGGGATGGGCTTTGAGTCTATGTTCTCAATTACAGCTGAATCTGATAATGAAAACGATGCATTGCTATTGTGACGAAGTGTATGAATGTTGGCATTGTCTTCAATGATGATGGTATTTGCGTTAATGTCAGCTCCTGTAGATGAACCTGTGAACTTGATAGTATCTCCGGTAAACTGTACCACTCCATTCACAGAACCACCCATGGTAAGAGTACTAGAAAAGACAAACAGATTGCCATGGATTGTACTATCAGGGGATATCTCAACATAATTACTCAATATGAATACATCTCCAAATACGTCTTTTTCAATCCAGATTTTGTTTCCGCAGAGGAAAGAATTTCCCTGTACTTCGCCAGATTGTGTGTAATTGTTACCTACGATAAATACATCTTTTCCAACATTGGCTTCACTTTTTAGCGTGGAACCAATGGCGAAAAGATTATGTTCTATTTCTGTTTCAGGAATTTGATATGTTTCTCCTGCATAAAAATGATCTTTATGGATTTGCATTATATCCGGTTTATCATCTGTTTGAGCAAAGGCGACAAATGAAGCTCCACACAAGAAAAAAATAATCAAAAAGACTACTGCATACTTTTTCATGAGATCCTCCTTATATAAAACTACTACTTACAACACAAGATGGATGATACCTTTACTAGCAAGGGTTACAATTACACCAGCTGCAACGAGACCAATCAATATATATAACAGAGAAAGATTCTTGTTCATTCGTAGCAAAAAAGACACTATGGAACCGGTATATGCACCAGTTCCTGGGAAAGGTATCGCTACCAGAAGAATAAGACCAATCCATCCATACTTATTAACAAAATCTTGTTTTTTCTCTGCATGCAAAAGTGCTTTGTTAAACCAACGCCATAAAAAAAAGTTTTTTCGGTACCGCAACGGTTCAAATAATGGTAGCGTATATACAATCATAACGGCTGGGATCATATTACCAAGGATAGAGATGAAAAAAACTGTATCCCATGCTAAACCTGCTCCAATTCCACTTGGAATAGACAAGCGTAATTCTCCAATTGGGGTCATTGATAGTAAAAAAACAATCCACAAGCTCATGAGTCTAGTATGAATTTGTTTTTCAATCTTTCAATCATAAAATGTGTTTATGAGCAAAAAAAAGATTATTCAAATAGGCGATGTCTCCATTGGAGGAGATTATCCGATTGCCATCCAAAGCATGTTAAGCTGTCATCCAGCCCAAAAGAAACTTGCCTTGCACCAATTGAAAGAATTAGAAGAAGTGGGATGTCAGATTGTACGTATTGCTTTCCCTGATTTTGAAGCAGTAGAGTCCATTCCATTTTTGCTATCTCATACCAGACTACCTATTGTGGCTGACGTCCATTTTCATCCACAAATTGCCATTGCATGTATAAAGAAAGGAGTTCATAAGCTTCGGTTAAATCCTTCTAATGTTAAACGCAAAGAGGATATTCAGAAAATTCTATTCACTGCTAAAGAATATGAGATTCCCATACGCGTTGGTATAAATGGAGGCTCTATTCGTAATATACACACCGATAAGGAAATGATAGAAGAAATTCAGTGCCTGGTCCGCAAGGAAGTACAACTCTTAGAAGAAGAGGGTTTTAATCAAATTGTCCTTTCAGTTAAAACTTCTGAAGTAAAACTTAATCATCGAATGAATACGTGGTTGTACGAAACCTTTCCGTATCCTATACACATTGGAGTAACAGAGGCGGGACCCCTAATCCCTGGAATTATTCAGACAACTATTGGTTTAGCGCCACTCTTGGAGAATAAAATTGGTAATACAATCCGCATTTCTTTGACCGGAGAACTTCGCAATGAAGTCTTGACTGCTCGGTACTTATTGCAATCGTATGGATTGTTTGGGGGTGTACGCATTACAAGTTGTCCTACTTGCGGGCGATGCAAATGGAATCTTCAGCAATACGTTCAAAGGTTGGAAAAAGACACGATCCATCTTCAAAAGCCAATCCATGTTGCCATGATGGGCTGTGAGGTAAATGGACCTGGTGAAGCAGCAAATGCTGATATCGGCATGGCAGGTTCTGGAAAAAAGGCAGTACTATTTCAGTGTGGAAAAATTCAAAAAACTGGCACGACAGAAGAAATCTATCAACTTCTGATCAGAGAAATTCTACACTATTCATTGGATTGAGGTTTTGTATAGATGAGTTGTGTTGGATAAGCAAAACCAATACCGTTTTCTTCAAATTTTTCAAAAATAGAAACATTAATGGACTGCTGTATGTCCATGAATAAGTCATAATCATTTGTTAACACATAATATACAACTTCAAAATTCAAACTAAAATCACCAAAGTTTTTAAAATGGCATCGACCAAATCGAACTGAATCCATTGCTTCAATAATAGACTGAATTGTTGAAGGCACTTTCTTTACCAAAGAGGCAGAAGTTTCATATAAAATACCAATAACAAATGAAATTCTACGTTCTTCCATTTTTTTGTAGTTACGGACCAGGTTGTTGATAAGCTGAGAGTTGGATACTACAATTTCTTCTCCGCTTAAACTTTGTATTCGGGAACTTGCTAGCCCAATGGACTTTAGTGTGCCATGATGATCTGAGAAAGAAATGAAATCTCCTACTTCAAACGGTTTGTCCAGAATGATAGAAAAGTAACAGATGATATCTTCAACAATTCCTTTTGCTGCCATGGCTCCAGCTAAGCCAATTATTCCCACGGATGCTATTAGTGCTGTAATGTCAACGCCAAAATAATCAAGAATAACCAATCCAGCAATAACCCATACAAAGACTGTGATAATCTGGACTAAGCCCTTGAAGTTGTGTTGTGCTGAGTCCTGGGAGTAATATTTTTTTAATAGGTGTAGAATCCAATTTTTAATGAATGCAGTGAGCGATTTTGTGATGATATAGACAGTAAAAAGAAAGAAAATCCGATTGACCCATATGGAAATCTGGGGAGAAAAGTCAATAAACTGAAGAGATATATAGATGATGAGCAATTCACACAATGGAATGATTGTTTTTTTGATCACATCACAAATTACATCATCCCATTGATTTGTTGTCTCTTTTGTTTTGTTCACTAACCAACGAATTAAACATCTTCGGAGAATTATTCTGGAGAAGAAGAAACCAAGAATGAATATGATCAATGCCCATATGTAATTGGTGATTGGATTGTTAAAGTATGTTTGTTGAAGAAAATTTGAAAAATCCATAATATGTCCTCCAAACTAATCGTTTATTATTCCATTACATATACTATAATGGAAGCATGAATACAAAACAGAACTCACAACAAAAGTATAGTATGTTTTTGTGGCTTTTTTTAGCCCTTGTATGCATTGTAGTTTTCCTTGTTGTTTTCTTTTATGTCAAAAATACTTCTTCTGATCCTCATTCCTCTGGGCAAACAAGTTCTTCTACTTCTACCAATGTTCCATATTCACAAGGGAAAGAATCTGATATGAATTCCGCAACAGGTTCCAATTACTCTCCGCAAGACCCTTCTTCAGTCTCTGCTGGTGCTGTTAATCAAAAGATTTCATCTCAAAATGATGGTACTCATGTGGTTCCTAAAGAGCCTATAGAAATCGAAATACCTACTCCATCTCTGGGAGATGTTGAAGAAATCCCAAATTATTCGGAGCTTTTGCGACTGAACGATCTACAAAGGACGTATGATTCATTATTATCATATCTTGAAGAACTGGAAGAAGAACGTAAAAACAATCCATCAGATCAAGAATTAAAAGCTCTAATCGAAGAAATACAAGATGCTATACAGCAAATTGAACAAGAAAGAGAGTCAATCCTTAATGGCGATCTTTGATATTATTGGTCCTGTAATGATTGGACCATCCAGTTCACATACCGCTGGAGCAAACCGAATTGGGTATATGGCAGCGTTATGCTATGGCCGTCCTTTTCAATCGGTTGAAATTAAACTATATAATTCTTTTGCCAGCACTGGAATTGGACATGGAACAGACAGGGCCATTGTTGCAGGTTTATTGGGACTAAAGATGGATGATGAAAGAATTCCAAATGCTTTTCAAATAGCCAAAGAAAGGCAATTGTCCTATTATTTCCGCAAAAGCTACAAACGTGATCATCACCCTAATGAAGTAAGGATTGTTTTCCACAGAGGAACCAAGCATTCTTTTTTAGTCCGAGGTATTTCCATAGGAGCTGGTAAGGCTAAAATTACTCAAGTACAAGATGATAATGTTGAATTTGGCGGAGAACATGCTGTGCTGATTATGAATTACAAAGATGCCATTGGAATGATCGGGTTTATTGGTGGTGTGTTAGGCAAACACCAGGTAAACGTTGCGTACATGCAGAGTTCTCGCAATGCTTTGGAAGGTACTGCAATGGCGATGCTGAAGTTTGATGAAGAATGTCCTAATGCTGCAATTGAAGAGCTTAAAAGCCACCCTGATATTCATCGAGTAATTTCTATAAGGAAGCTAAACAATGAGTATTAAAGAAATACCCAATCGCATCCGCATTCGCACCATGCAAGACATACGTCATTATTTGAAGTCCTATCCATTTCAAGGATTAACCGATTTCTTTGTTGAATACGAATCCAGAAACAGACTATTGCCAAAAGAAGAAGTCTACAAACGAATGCAAGTCACCCTCAAAGTAATGAAAGAATCTATTGAAAAGGGCAAAGCAAAAGAAAACAATACTCCAAGTGGTTTGATCCAGGGAGGTTGCTTCTTATTTCAAAATGCTTTTCCCCAAACAGTTTCCTTATTAGGAGACTGGTTTAATAATATCATAACCAACACACTGGCTGTTTCAGAACTAAATGCTTGCATGGGTCGCATTGTTGCTACTCCCACTGCGGGTGCCTGTGGAGTTATGCCTGGGGCATTTCTTACGATTTGTGAGAAATTTCAAATATCGGAAGAGAAGCAAATTCAATCTTTGTTTATTTCTGGTGGCATTGGAGAGTTGATTCAAATTAATGCATCCTTATCGGGGTCTCAACATGGATGCCAAGCAGAAGTTGGTTCAGCAAGTGCGATGACTGCATCTGCTATTGTAGCGCTTTTTGAACTATCCCTGGACAAAATTGAAAATGCTGCCGCTATGGCATTGGCAAATTTACTTGGTTTGGTGTGTGATCCAGTTGCTGGATTGGTAGAGTTTCCTTGTGTGAACCGAAATGTTGTTGGAAGCGTAAACGCAATTGCCTGTGCTCAAATGGCATTGGCTGGAATAACCTCACCCATCCCATTTGATGAAGTAGTTTTTGCAATGAAGCAGATCGGAGAAGATCTACCGGCTAGTTTGAAAGAAACATCTAGGGGTGGTCTTGCCATAACACCAACTGGACTTCGTATTCAAAGGAAAGTCCGAGATGAAAACTCAGAAAAAATTCAATAATCTAAAAAGGCCCATTTTTTTTATTCTAAGCATATCTTTCTTCGTATTCAGTGTCATTCCATTTACATTGGCTATTCCCCTGATCGACTCAACAGTCCATACTATTGAATTGCAGATCGATAATCCCTATATGTGCGTGGATGGAGTTACGATGAAAATAGATCTTCTTTCAGAGGCAACTCCAATCATAGTCCCATCTTGGAAACGCACAATGGTCCCTCTTAGAGGCATTCTTGAGCACATGAGAGCATCGGTGGGTTGGGATGCAAAAACGAAAACCATCATGATAACCCAGCAGTTCTCTTCTACTGAAATTATACTTCAGGTGCACAACCCAAAAGCAATTGTCCAAGGAGAAGAATGTTGGATCGATGAACAGAATCATCAAGTATCTCCCTTTATTCTTCACCAAAGGACGTATATCCCAGTTTTGTTTGTTTCAAAATCTTTGGATGCAAAAGTGCTCTGGAATCCCAAAGGAAAACTCATTACCATTGAATGGGAAGAACCATGAGTGAATTGTCCAAAGTATTTCCTTTAGGGGATAGTGGACAATATGGTTTTTTTGTTGTTCATCAGGGATTATTGTTTTACACTGATCCATCTGAAGAACCTCAAGTTAAAATTCCAATTCGAATCCTTCAAGACGTAATTCTTGAATCCCAAGTAGTGGATCCCACCCTTGTAAGATTGAAGATTGTATATAACTTTGAAATTGGGTTTGAAATTGAGCTTCCAGAAAATATTGCTAAGAAAGCAAAGATTTGGATATTAAGCATTTTGGGGATGTCTAATGCAGCGTATAATTCACTGTCGAATGAGAAACAGATAGCTTCTTCTTTTAATAAAAACCCTTCAAAAGCATATACTTTTATTACATTCATTATGATTATTGGATTTGTTTTGGTGGGGTTGTTTTCAGTTTTTAAACCTTTTTTTCTCTCTATGTATCAAAAGAATTTTGTCCAGCAGAATCCTGTAATAGCGAGTGAATATCAACAAAAAGGCAGGGAGGAAGAAGGAAATGGGCATATTGCATCGGCTATAAGTATGTACGAAATAGCAATTCTTCACCACCAAGAAAATAAGTCGATACGAGAGGACCTTGATAGGGTTTTAGGAAAAAGAATTGAACAAAATATTCAGGTAGGCAATTTTGCTAGAGCTAAACAGGATATCCATAAGTTATCCAAGAATAATCCGATACAAAAAATGTATTTAAAAAAGCTTAGGACTGTTACATCGGATTATTCTATAAGGCCCAACGATGTAACAGAAATCATTCACTTGTTTTTTAGTAGTGCTATTACCAACGATCCAATTCTTCAACAGAAACTTAACGATAAGCTTCAGCTTTTTGGACAAAAATTAGAGTTTTTCTTGCAATAGCATTGCTTTTTGATAGTTTTCCCGTAAGTGGAATAATGAAATAAGGGATGTAAATATTTCCTGTGGAAGTTGCAAATCTCTTCTATAGAGCCACTTCTCCTGAAACGTACCATATCGTTTATCCAATCTGAGTAGAAGAGCATATTCTGGTGAATACGTTGGAAATGATCTAGTCTCGCCCAAATCATTTAGTGTTGCAGATTCTAATAGAAGAGCATAAGCTGCTACTTGATAATGATACTCCATACAAAGTTGATTGGATGTTTTGATATCGATAATACATATTTGACCATCAATGCGTGCAATAATGTCAACAGTTCCTCCAAAACCGAGGGCAGGATTTACTAGGGAAACTTCAGATCCTAGAAATTGAATATCATGAGTAGATAGCCACTCCTGGAATGCTTTAAAAGATCGCTGAGCTGGCACAAAAAGCGGATGGTAAGAGAAGTCTTCTTCTTGACCCTTAATGAAGTTTTCCACCATAGTATGCGCTATGGTACCAGTTTCAGCCGCTTTGTCTCGGATATCTTCATACGAGTATCCTTTTAATCCAATTGAATTGGCCCATTTTAACAGGTAGGGCTTGTCAAGTTGAGATATTAAGGTCGTTACAGATGGAACTGGTTCTTTGTTCTGATTTACATACTGATGCTTCATTCTTATGAGGATTGAATTTTGATGTAAACAGCTTTTTCATCATTGTTCATAAAGGAAAAAATGGGAGGGGTATCAGGGGGATGCAAAGCAGCATAAGGGATGGTTACAACTTGGTTGACCTGCAATACTTCTCCAACTGATTCTTCTTGCAATCGAAAAGCATGAGTAACTGGAAGTTCTACTCCAGAGGGATCAATAAAGTGAAACAATGCATCATCCAATGGGTAGTGATCGGTAGATTCAAGTGATATCAGTTTTATTTGTAAATTGAAGGAAGTGTAGGTTTCGTTTTCGGTTGGTTGGGTGGCAAAGGGATTATACTGTGCAACAATTTTAGAAGCTTCTTTGCCAGTAAGAATTTCGTCAACCATGAAAGCAAGCATGGTCTTTCCTGTAAATTCATCTTGGAATGCGATTTCATACCATTCTCCTGGCTTTCCCGGTTGCTCAAGACGTACTATTTTGCTTTCTGTGGGTAAAAACGAAGGATCGACAGGCATGCTAAATGTTATGGTTTCATTTGTAGGCTCGTAATATAAGTCTTTCATTTGGCAGTAATCTGCAAAGAATGATAATGGAACCATGGTTCGTCCATCAATTTCCTGAGCTGCTACATCTAGTTCTATGGGAATATCATTCACGTATATGATAGGAGAACCTACTTTTAGTGCAAATTTTGCTGCCACTGTAACAGGTTCTTGATTTTGCAAAAGAGATTCTTCTTTTTCTTCCGGTTTGGGAGATTTGGATTGAAAGAGTGTACCAATCGAACAAGAGCACAAAGAAAAAGTAATGATAAGGACAGGGATCCATTTCAAAGTATTTCTCATGTAAAACTCTCCTTACTCAAATTTCGTCATTTCTTCAAATACCTTCATAATAAAATGATCTGTCATACCCGAAATAAATTCAACAATAGCCAAGGAAAAATCCTGTGGAATAGTATAAACAAAAAAATCCGGAGAGGAAGAATTTAGTTCTCTTTGTGAAGCAATATTTGAATACGTTAACAACCATTTTGAAAAATAGTTACTTAATAGTGGGAATGAATTGTTACTTTTCCATTCATGAATATCGGCGATGATGCGGTCTTGTTCTTCTTTTAAGTAATCGTAGATGGAAGAGATCATTAACTGAGCATAATTTTTGTACACTTTTAATCGGGGATGCTCATAGATATGATGCTTACTAAAATCTTGCAACTCTTGGAGTAAATTGTAGTATGGATCAGAAAACTGAAGTCCGTTTTCTGGAGAACTGGATTTGCAAAGATCCATAATGAGATTGTGTATTAAAACTGTATTATTCAATGTTTCACCGGTATTTTGTACAGAAAAAGAATTGTAGATGTTTTGTAAAAGTCTCATTTGGTTGGCATTCAGAATGCGAAGAGATAGTGCGTCCTCAATGTCACGCCCTACATAGGAGATTGTGTCTGAAATCCGGACTACACATCCTTCCCAGGTATAGGGGTAAGTAGTGCCTGGATTTTGAATATCTTCCAAGGATAAAAACTGGTTTCGGGGAACCAAAAAACGATCATGGGTTTCTCCACAGTGGCAAATAATACCATCTCGGACGGCATAGGTTAAATTTAAGCCTTCTTTTGTACCACTAGGTCCAGGTAATGTTTCAAAATGGTCCACAAACCGCAAACCATTTTTTTCATGCCAAAAAGGAAAAAGGTTACAATTTGAAGGCAGATATTGAGATAGGATTTTTTCACCAGCATGTCCAAATGGTGGGTGTCCAATATCGTGTCCCAAAGATATTGCTCGAGATAGTTCAGTGTTTAAACCTAAGTAGTCGCATATGATATTACTGACTGCTTCAACGTGTTGAACATGTTCAATACGGGTGCATATATGATCGTTGTCGGTAGCATAGAATACTTGCGTTTTGTGTTTCAATCTACGATAACCACGCGAATGAATAATACGCGTATAGTCACGGAAAAAAGGTGATCGGATATCATTGGTTCGATCATATAATGGTGTACGGCGAGAAGTTGCAGCTGCCCATTTTTCACTAGATTCTCTAATTGCGACTGTTGAAAAAATTCTTTTCATATGTAAATTGTACGAATTATGCTTGGAAAATACAGTATTACTTGAATCCGATATTGGTTAGAGTATAATTAGAAAAGGAGGAATTGATGACCCAGAGACACGATCCTAAATTTTTTGTATTGTTGCTATCTCTTTGTAGTATCCTATTCTTTTCTTCGGGTTTCGTTTTTCTTCCCTTTGCAACCATGAGAATCAATATGTCATTAGACGAAGATGCAAAAGTAATATCCCTTACGGATACAAATGGCGATCACTATATCATGGGTACTTTTTACGAGCAGAATTCTTCTGACCTACAGACGGACATTTTTATTCGAAAACTAAACGAAGACTTTTCTAAACAGTTGTTTGAGATACGATACGGTGGAACGAGCAATGAGTATCTAATTGACGCAATCTGTCAAGATGGTAAGCTATATCTCTGCGGTAGCACACAATCAACGGATTTACCTACAACTGATGATGCACTATTTTCAGAAGCGCTGGGTTGTGGAGACGGATTTCTAGTAATCTTTAATCTTGAGGGTAAACTACAGTTTGGCTCTTATATTGGAGGAGATTCTACTGATTTTTGTTCTTCTCTTTGCATTGAGAATGATCAGATTCATATTGTTGGAACAACGTGGTCAGAACAGTTTCCAACAATCACTCCAGACGCATTCCAAAAACGATTATACGGAATTACAGACGCCTTTTATATGCGAATCCAGCTTTCTCCCTCTACTATCGAATACTCCACATATCTAGGAGGATCTGGAGAGGAATTTTGTGAAGCAGTTTGCGTCTATAATGCTGAACCTATACTCTTTGGGCGAACCTCATCTCACGATTTTTTTCTTACACAAAACTCATATAACCAGTCATTTAATGGAGGAGAATGGGATTTATTCCTCGTTTCTCTTTCAGATGGAATGCCCTCCTACTCCACGTATTTAGGTGGAAGTCGTAATGATTTTGCAAGTACTATGGAATTGTCTCCTGGAGGACTTGTCTATTTTACAGGTCGGACATATTCTTTCAATTACCCTATAACTCCAAATGCGTTCCAACTTGATTTAAAGGGTCTTTCAGATGGCTTTATTAGTGTATTCAATACGCAGACTCATTCTCTTGAATTTTCTAGTTTTTTTGGGGGAGATAAAACTGAGTATCCAGAGAGTATTAGCTTTATGGGCAATACGCCCGTTGTGACTGGTAGAACATTCTCTGAACATCAATTCCCAGTTACACCAAATGCGCTACAAAAACGCTTTGCAGGAGGATGGTCTGATGGTTTTCTTTTTTGTTTGAGCTCTTCAGATCATTCTCTTATCTATTCGAGTTTTCTGGGAGGCAATGATCGTGATTCTCTTGATAGCATCATTTGGTCAGGTCAATCAAACCAAATTATTCTATCAGGTAGAACAATGTCATCTGAAATTCCCACCAGACTTATTTCGTATGTTTTAGATCATACGGATAATCAGATGTGGAATGGATTTGTTATGAAATATTGGCTTCCAATCCCCTAAATTGTAACCATATCGAATCAAAATCTGTAGTACAATTAGCATAGATTTTTTTTGAGGGTGTACTACATGAAAAAAATTGGCATATGGTTTGTGTGTTTTCTATTTTTCTTCAGTTATTGGTATCCAGCTACTAGAACATCTTTTTCTTCTTCAAAGACAGTATATTCCTGGACTCAAAGTATTCAAAAATGGTATGCAGTTGGGTATGATTATCGTCACGAACCCCTAGACGAACAATTACTTTTTCCTTGGCAGAAATCTGATTCGAGAGTGTGGGGGAGTAAAGAATGCCCTATAACCACGCTAAAAGGAAGAATCGCCAACCCAGTGTATTACACCAGTTTTTATTTGGATGTCATTTCAGATCGGGGTTATACGAGGGGGCAGCAAAAATATTATGTAGTACTGGATGATCATGGAAATATATGGCTCGATCCCGATGGAGTTTTTCAAAACTGCATCTATAAACCTCAAAATGATCCGAAGAATCCTCTTTTTGTTGAAGGAGGATGTGATCAGTCCAATGTACTAGATGGGAAAATTCGCTACTCTGTTGATCCTGATCCTGGTAATAATACATTAGGTCCCTATTCTATTGAACAAATACTACAAAATAAAAACACAATTTTAAAAATCCAGGGAAGAAA
>CAZOYI010000229.1:0-4008 GCA_964583965.1 uncultured Caldisericota bacterium | reverse complement strand
AATCTTGGTCACAACTCCTGCACCAACGGTACGACCACCTTCACGAATAGCAAAGCGGAGTCCTTCATCAATGGCGACAGGGTAAATGAGTTCGACTGTCATTTCAATATTGTCACCGGGCATGGCCATTTCAACTCCTTCTGGAAGAGCAATGGCACCGGTTACATCGGTGGTACGGAGAAAGAATTGAGGACGATATCCACTCACAAAAGCTTTGTGACGTCCACCTTCTTCTTTGGACAGAATGTAAACTTTGGCTTGGAATTTGGTGTGAGGGTGAATGGTGCCAGGTTTGTTAATGACTTGACCACGGGATACTTCGTTTTTGTCTACACCACGGAGGAGAAGTCCAACGTTGTCACCGGCTTCCCCATAATCGAGGATTTTACGGAACATTTCGACACCGGTTACGACCGTTTTTTTACGATCGGCAGACAAACCAAGGATTTCCATTTCTTCGCCTGTACGAATTTGACCACGTTCAATACGGCCCGTAACAACGGTGCCTCGTCCGGTAATGGAGAAAACATCTTCAATGGGCATTAGAAAAGGCTTGTCAATGGGTCGTTCAGGAAGGGGAATGTATTCGTCAACGGCATCCATCAGTTTCCAAATGGCACCCGACCATTTTCCTTCCCGAGATGTGTCCTCGTCTTCCAAGGCTTTGAGAGCAGAACCAGGGATAACGGGTACTTCATCGCCAGGGAATTCATAGGTGGTGAGAAGATCACGAACTTCTTCTTCTACCAATTCAATGAGTTCGGGGTCGTCCACTTGGTCAACTTTATTGAGGAAAATGACCAAACGAGGAACGTTGACTTGGCGAGCCAAGAGCAAATGTTCTCGTGTTTGGGGCATGGGACCATCAGCGGCTGATACGACGAGGATGGCGCCATCCATTTGGGCAGCACCGGTAATCATGTTTTTGATATAGTCAGCGTGTCCAGGACAATCAATGTGAGCATAGTGACGATTGGTCGTTTCATACTCGGTGTGGTGAACATTGATGGTAACTCCACGAGCTTTTTCTTCAGGAGCATTGTCAATTTCATCATACTTTTTGGCAACCGTATTGCCTTGGGTTGCAAGAACTTTGGTAATGGCAGCGGTCAATGTCGTTTTACCATGGTCAATATGCCCAATGGTTCCAACATTGACATGCGGTTTTGTTCGTTCAAATTTTTCTTTAGCCATTTGTTCCTCCTATGATTGTGGCTAATTGTGATTCTGGAACAACTTCATACTTGAAGAATTCCATCGTATAGCTGCCTCGACCTTGAGTAATCGAGCGGAGATCTGTAACAAATCCAAACATACTCTTCAGAGGAACCTCTGCAGAGACAATCTGCGTTTGACCTACAGACTCAATTTTGCCAACTTTCCCTCTTCGAGAACTAATTAAAGAGATCGAGTCGCCTAAATAGCTTTCTGGAACAACCATTTGTACTTTCATAATGGGTTCCAGAAGTTTTGCAGAAGCCTTTTTGAGAGCATCATGAAAGGCTTTTGCTCCAGCAGTACGAAATGCCATTTCAGAAGAATCGACAGGGTGGTAGGAACCATCTACTATTCGAACTCCTACGTTAACAACTTCGTAGCCTGCCACAGGACCATTCTCCAATGCATATTTTATACCTGTTTGGATAGCAGGGATATAATCTTTAGGGATCACTCCTTGCTTAATATGGTCCTCAAAAATGAATCGTTCTCCTGTTGTAATTGGGAAAACTTCACAAACGACATGTGCGTATTGCCCATGCCCACCAGTTTGTTTAATGTGTTTCGCTTCTCCTCTGGCTTCAAATTCAATGGTTTCTTTGTAAGCAACACGGGGACTACCAGTGTTGACTTTCACACCGAATTCACGAAACAAACGATCTATAATCACTTCAAGATGCAACTCTCCCATTCCTGAAATGACTGTTGATTCTGTTTCATTGTCATAGGAATATCGAAACGTAGGATCTTCCAATTGGAATTTCCCTAACCCTTTTACCAACCTATCTTGATCTTGTTTGGTTTGAGGTTCTACTAATACAGATACAACTGGTTCTGGAAATTTGATTTCTTCCAAAGAAATAGGATGTTTTTCATTACATATAGTATCCCCAGTATAACTTTGTTTGAAACCAACAATTCCAGCAATATCTCCTGCTTGTATATGGTCAACATCCTCTCTTTGATTCGAATGCAACCGTACAATTCTAGAAACTCTTTCTTTTTGTCGTTTGTTTGTATTGTAAACATATGAACCAGCTTCTAAAACACCAGAGTAAACACGTGTAAATGCCAAAGCTCCAATATATGGATCAGAGGCTAATTTAAATACCAATGCAGACAGGGGTTCATCATTTTTTGGATAACGAATTTCTTGTTCTTCGTTGGTAGGATTGATCCCCTTTACGGGATCAATATCTAGAGGTGAGGGTAAATATCGAATAATACCGTCCAATAAGGGTTGAATACACTTATTGCGGTAGGATGTTCCACAAAATACCGGAAAAAAAATATTTTCGATGCAACCTTTTGCTATTGCATGAATAATTTCTTCTTCGGTAAGATCTTGACCTTCTAAGTATTTCTCCATTAACACGTCATCAATTTCAGCAATAGACTCTATAAGAGAACCTCGATAAAGAATAGCTTCGTCTTTCAATTCCTCTGGAATTTCTTCGATAGTAAAATCTCCCGAGGCATCATCATTATAGATATAGGCCTTCATGCTGACGAGATCAATAGATCCTTTGAAAGTATCTTCTGCACCAATCGGGAGCTGAACCAAAACTGGGTTTGCTCCTAGTTTCTCTTTAATATCCTGCACAACTCGATGAAGATTTGCTCCAACACGATCCATTTTGTTGACATAGATAATTCTAGGAACACGATATTTATCAGCCTGATACCAGACAGTTTCTGATTGAGGTTGCACACCTCCGACACTGCAAAAAACAACAACAGCACCATCTAGTACACGCAAAGATCGTTCCACTTCTACAGTGAAATCTACGTGACCGGGAGTGTCAATCAGATTGATTGTGTGGTCCTTCCAACTACAAGAGATAACGGCTGAGGTAATTGTGATCCCTCTTTCTTTTTCTTGGACCATCCAATCAGTTGTAGTATTGCCGTCATCTACATTACCAATACGGTGAATTTTACCAGTATAGTAAAGAATTCTTTCGGTTGTAGTTGTTTTTCCTGCATCAATGTGCGCAACAATGCCGATGTTTCTTAAATTCTCTATGTTAATCAAATCGTTTTTTGTTGGATTATTACTCATAAAATATCACGTTGTCTATTTAAAATGTGAGAAGGCTTTGTTCGCTTCTGCCATTCGATGCATATCTTCACGTTTTTTGTAGGCACCACCGGTTTTGCGGATAGCGTCTACAAATTCGGAAGAAAGCTTACGTACCATTGGGGCACCTTTCTTTTTTCTGCTTGTCATAACAATCCATCGGATTGCTAATGTAATTCCCTTGTCATATTCCACTTCGGTTGGAATCTGATAGGTAGCACCACCAATTCGCCTCGGTGTTACTTCGACCAAGGGACGTATTGATTCAGTAGCAGACTCAAGTACTTCAACAGGTTTCATTTTTAAAGAAGAAGAAGCATCATCAAGAGCTTTATAGAGAATATTTAAAGCTCTTTCTTTCTTCCCATGAAGCATTAATTTTCCTACATATCGACTCAACAAGATGCTGTTGTATTTAGCATCGGGTGCAGGAGGTTTTCTGGGTAATAGTTTCGCTCTTGGCATACAATATCTCTCTTTCTACCCTTTAGGTCTTCGAGTACCATATTTGGAGCGGCTTCTTTTGCGATCAGCAGTACCTTCTGTATCCAATACACCGCGAACAATATGATAACGAACACCAGGCAAATCTTTTACACGACCGCCACGAATAAGAACCACGGAGTGTTCTTGTAAATTGTGGCCAATACCTGGGATATAGGCAATAACTTCATATCCATTTGTTAATCTGACTTTAGCGACTTTACGCA
>CAZOYI010000228.1:0-17583 GCA_964583965.1 uncultured Caldisericota bacterium | reverse complement strand
TATTTCAAGGCTGATTGGCGCTCCTCCTGGATACATTGGCTACGAAGAAGGAGGGCAACTAACGGAATCAGTAAAAAAGAAGCCCTACTCCATACTATTGTTTGATGAGATAGAGAAAGCTCATCCTGATATTTTTAATATTTGGTTGCAACTCTTTGACGAAGGAAGACTTACCGATGCCAAAGGAACAACAATAAATGCTTCAAATTGCATCGTCGTTTTAACTTCCAATATTGTTCATCATTCTGGCAAAGGCGTTCTTCGACTAGGCTTTTCCGATAAAGTTCTAACAGAAGAAGAACATGATATTCACTTAGGGGAACAATTGTCTGCTACTCTTTTTGAAAAATTAAAGCATTATTTCCGGCCAGAATTATTGAATCGACTCGATGAAGTAATTGTCTTTAATACCCTCACCCAAGAGAATTTGTTGTACATTATTGATATTCTTTTGCACCGTATTCAAGATGATTTAAAAGAGGTAAAAATTCACCTAGATATTACGGAACACGCAAAAAGGCAGTTTGCCTTAGAAGGTTATAGCGTAGAATTTGGTGCTAGACCATTGAAACGGGTATTGCAAAAGAGAGTTGCCGATATTGTATCTTCGTACTATGTACAAAACAAGATGAGTGAAAATGAAACACTTCATATCGACTATGCTGAACAGGAGTATGTCTATACAGTTTTGTAGGGATCTAAATCTTCTTCGGTAAAGCCGAAATGATGTCCAATTTCGTGATACACTACCTCAGCAATTAATTCTCGTAAATTCTTATTCTTCCATGTTGCAATTTTCATGATGTTGTTTCGGAAAAGTGTGATTTTATCGGGTAGGCAAAAATGATACAAAAAAGCTTTTCCTGGATTGGGGATTCCTTCGTATAGACCAAGAATTAGACTATGTTGGGAGTGGTTGTGAAGTTGGTATTCTAAAGGTTCATCTTGAACAAGAATCGAAACATTAATCATTTGATCTCGAAGCTCCTTAGGTAGTTTTTTTAATGCCAACTGTGCATAAAGGACAAAAACATCTTCGGATGGATCTTCGTTAGATGTAAAAGAATTAGTTGTCGAATGGTTATCGATCATTTAGGTAGAAACTTCTCCTGTTTCTAACATTTTCATCATGGTTTTCACAAGCTGAATACGAATGTCAGAATTGGTAAGATTATCAAGGCCAAAGGGAAGGTAAATAGCACGGAAAGTTCCGTTGTCATGGAAACTTGCACATAGTTTTCCGCTGGCATAGTGGAGAATTGGCTTCAACTGCGGGGAGGTGGCATTAAATGCAGGATAAGTGATATATATACCGTCTTGTTCCATGGAGTTATAGATGTCAAAATACATTGATTCGGTGGGTGTATTCGGTATACCTACCACGGTTTTCTCTCGCACATTGACATTTTTAATTTGTAGACCAAAATATTTTGAAAACCAATCGGATTGATCCAAAACTGTATGAGCACTATTGGAAAGGATCATGTATTTCCCGCCATCATCCAGGTACTGACCGATTGATTCTTGACGGTCTTTTGTGTAAAGGGCAGCAGCATTTCTTCCTGCAATATCAATGACAACATCATATGGGAATATTTGCTGGAAGGAAGGAAAACCTTTTTCCTCAACAGACCAATGATGAAAAACAATACCAGAAGTTTCTAGCCAGCGAGTAGAGTAGTTGCCGATTCCTAAGTAATGATCCAGAAGATACCATCCTGTGGGGGAATCATCAATAACAAGAGTATGGATAGTGGTTTTTTCCATATTCATTTCGGCTATTCTTGGCTCCTCTTCACAAGCCTGAATGGAGAGTTTGTAATATTGATTTTTAAATCCCTTTGCAGCTATACAGAAAAGATAATCTCCCTGGGGAAGATCTTTCGTGATCGACTCCGAAGGATTTGTCTTTTCACTGCTTAATAGGGTATCTTTATAATACACCATCAGGTAAGCTTCGGGAGCATCACAATTCTTGGGTTGAATTTCTACCTTTTGAAGACCAGATTCTTGAAAAAATGCATTGGTAATAAATGAATCACCCTTGGAAAAATCGACTTCAAAGAATATTTTCTTTTTTCCGTATCGTTCAAGGGTAAATTCGTATTTTTCCAAAAATAAATTATGGAATGCAATGCTTGAGTTCTCTGTCACCTTTTCTACAATTTCGTGATTTTTTTTCATGGTGATGTAGGTTTTACCCTCGGAAAGGTTGATTTGGATTTTCCCTCCTTGATCTGTCCAATCCAAAAGACGCTTTAGAAGTTCTATTCGAGAAGATTCAATACCAATTCCCTCCAGTCCAAAACCAAGAAAAGCCAGTTTGTAGGCGCTTGTGTTGCTTAGAATTCCAGCATACTCTTTATCGGATGTTGAAGAATATTTCAGAATAGGGATGCCCTGGGAGTTCGTTTCTTGTATTAGGACATCACAAGTCTCTTGGTTGTTGGCTCCTCCAGACCCCGATAAGGGGAACCATATATCGTCATAGGAGGAATGGATACCCTCTACAGAGGGAAACGCTATCATTTTTTTCGAGTAAACACCTGCATATTCTGCCAAAAAAGTAGTTTGGTAAAACTGCTCAATAAGCATGACCATTCTACCACTGATGATAAGATTACCACCATTGTCTAAGTATTTGCTACAAGCGGAAATATCTTGATCTTGCATACCGCCACTGGCATAAAACAAAACAACCTTTGAAAAATCTTTGATATCGTCATAGGAAAAAGACTCTTCTGAAGAACGAATCAAAGCATAGGAATGACCTAGTTTGTGCAGAGCATCTTCGAAGATTGGAAGTGAGAGTTTGGGTGGGTTAATGATGGTACTATAGGGGGATTTTCCTTCAATGAGAAGCAAAGGAGTTTTTTCTAGTCTGACGTTGATCCAGTTATGATTGATCTCTGCTTGCAAACGCTTCTCGATATAGCCACTTTTGCGAATGATGACCTGTTCTCCTTGCTGCAGGGGTACTGAAAAGTGTCCCCGATCATCAGTTTGGAATATCATATCTCCATAGACAATCTTAGCTTCGGGTATTGCATTTCCGTTGAGTCCTAATACGATTCCTTCCAGGTTCATCAAAGCTGGGTCAGGTAATGTGATTTGAAGAGGTTTGTTCTCGTTTTTAACATGAATTTGATGAGTTTGAACAACGGATATTCCTTTTCGGAGCTGCACTTGGTAGGTTCCAGGAAGTAGGTGGCATGAGAAATGACCTTCTTGATCAATGTAGATGCCACTTTGCAAAGAAGGAATCCACAAATGGTAATCCTTGGTGTAGTGCTCTATGGAACCTTGGATCATTTTTGAGGAATGGGCTTTGTCAATGGAATGTTGAATATTCAGTGCACCTTGGCCAAATCGAGTATCCCAACCTTCTTTCCCCAAATCTTCACCTCCCCAAAGGAGGAAATTTCTGAGATCCCATGCGGTTGCAAATGGGAATACTTGTTTTAGTATTGCTACAGCACCAGTGACGTGAGGAGCAGACATGGAGGTTCCACTAAAGTACTCATATGAGTTGCCTGGAACTGATGAATAGACCATAGATCCAGGGGCCGCTATATCTGGTTTAACATAAGGACCAGCTAAAATTAAGGAGCTTTCCCACAATATATTGTCATCCCCTGCTGAAAAAGTGGATGGAACACGATTGTATCCATACGATCCAACACCAACTACATAAGGATGATTTCCGGGGCTATTCGTTATTCCATTACCTTCATTGCCAGAAGAACTAATGATAAGAATATTTTGATTTAAAGCATTTGTGAATACAGGCGTCCAAAAATCAACAAAACCTGGCATACCCAGCGATAGGTTAATCGCTACAGGAGCATCTTGTGTTTCAGGATTTCCATCTGGATCCATTGCCCACTCAATGCCTCCGATAATTTGAGAGAAAGTACCACTTCCCCCTGGGATGACAACCCCTACTGATAATTCTGCTTCAGGAGCAATCCCAAGTGGTTTATCTGGGCTACCTCCTGCGGCAATGCCAGCCACATGGGTTCCGTGATTGTCGGTATCGTAAGAGGCATCCGACAGGAATGCTTCTCCATTTCGGTCGATAAAGGCGAAATCGCGGATTTTACCTTTTAACTGAGGATGCGATCCGTCACATCCAGTGTCAAGTATTCCAATTTTTACATTTTTACCTGTATATCCTTGTTCCCAAAGAGATTGCATTTCAAGATCAACGATATTCCAGTTTTTTGGGGGTAAAGATTCATTTGCATCATGCTTTACAATTGGGTCAGCCTGTAAAGAATAGTTGGGTATGAGAGACGATGGGACAGATTTGAATAAGGATTTAATTTTTGATGCTTCACCGCTTACTTCTATGATAGAATTTCTTGGAAACCAATTCCAATTTTTTATCCAACCTTCTTTCATGGCTATTTTTATGGAAGGATGAATTTGTTGAAAGGACTCATTGGATGTGTAGACCAAGAAAGATTCATTGTTAAACTGATTTTGTGACAGTGTAGGATTGGTCATCGGGAAAAAAATGCTTGATACCATGAAGAAAATGAAAACAATAACAATCCAAGTCTTTTTCATAATTATTTCACCCCTGCGAAATCAATTTCTACGAAGATGTTACCTTTACTATATACCCATTTTTAAAAAAGAAAGTTACGACTAAGGGAGTATTTTAGTACCCGTTATTCCTTCCAGTGCGAACTGAATATTTTCCGGACTGGTGATGATAGTAGGTTTTTTTGTATTTTCTGTGAACTGAATTCCGGCAATAATTTTTGGCTCCATGCTACCTTTTCCGAAATGATTTTGAGATAAATATTGTTTCATAGTATCCACCGACACTTCTCGTAATGGTTGTTCGCTGGGTGTTCCAAAATGGAGAGAGACGTAAGGGACTCCGGTTGAAATGATTAATAGGTCTGCTTCGATTTCTTGGGCTAGCAGGGAAGATGCAAAGTCTTTATCAATTACGGCTTCGACTCCAGAGTATTGGGAATGATGACGGACAAGAGGAATTCCTCCACCTCCGGCTGCAATGACAATGGTATCGTTTTCTAACAATGTACGGACAATGTTTTTTTCAAGGATGAGGACTGGCTTAGGAGAAGCAACGACTCGTCTGTATCCTCTTCCAGAATCTTCCATATACTGCCATCCATATTCATTTGCATGGCATTCAATCTCTTCCTTTGAAAAAAACGATCCGATCGGTTTGCTTGGGTGCTCAAATGCAGGATCCATTTCATCAACTACGCATTGAGTAACGATTGATGCCACTTTTTTATTGGACGAAGTGGAAAGAAGCTCGTTTTGAATGGCACATTGGATCTGATATCCTATGCCACCTTGTGTATTAGCAACACAATAATCAATGGGCATTTGTGGAACTCCGGTAGCTTTTTCTTGCATTTGTAATAAAAAACCAACCTGAGGGCCATTGCCGTGCGTAAAAACAATCTCATTATCTCCTATCAACAAATCTTTCATACTGTCAACAGTTTGCAAAACTTGCCTATATTGATCTACAATACGATTTTCATCTTTTGTTCGAATGAGGGAATTTCCACCAATTGCAATAACAATACGCATATATCCTCCGATATAGTGAAATTGAAAAATAAAATGGTCAATCCGTATGATCGGCAAACCTTACAGATTTACTGTGAAAGGCGCTTCTTTTTGAGTAGATTCATCATTATACTGAGATATATCGGAAGAAAAAGGGGTTGAATGTAACTTTTTAAATTTTTTTGTATGAAAAACAGATTTTAATTTCTATTCTAGACCAAGAATTTTGGCTAAATCTGTGTTTTCTGTAATGGGTATTCGATCGAAAGCGAAGGGAAGAGAAGATGGGGTAACGACTCGCTCGGATTTGTTAAATGTAAAAGCCCCAATAAATCCACACTCTTTTAGTCGTTTGATGGCTTGCTGATTGTACTCTCCAAATGGGTATGCAAAAAAGAGTATAGGTTGTTGGTAACGCTGATATAGTTCATTGCGAGATTTTTTTAGATCTGTTGTCACCCGATGAAGATATTCATCCCAGGATTCTTCGCGTAAATGAAACATCTTTGGTACCATACCACCACCAGAAATCATTGAATAATCCACCCATCCATGCAGATCATACGAGTGCGAACCTAGTGTGAATAGTTGGGAATCCATGATAGAATCTAATTCTTTCCAAGATAAGTAGCCATCGGTGTTTAAAAAAGAATTCACAATAAAAAGAGTGGCTTTTACTTTGTATTTTTGTAGTAATGGAAATGCATTTGTATATACACCCTTGCATCCATCATCAAAAGTTATTAAAACAGTTTTTTCTGGAAGAGCTTGTTTTTTACGTTGGAACCAAAGAAGCTCCATGGGGGTACAGAAATAATAATCATTTCCCCTTAGGTATTGTAAATGTTTCTCAAAAGTGTTTGGAGAAACTTCCCATTTTTCACCGTTTTCTCCGATATTGTGGTATCCTAACACAAAGATGCGATGGGAAAACGAAGGTTTGTTGTACATGATATGAAAAGCACTGTTTCCCAAAACATGGTGATAGTTTTTGCCAATGATGTGTATTGTATTCTTTCCACCTTGCAAGGGCACATCACCCTTAAAACTCCAGTCATGGGGAGTTTTGGATTGAAGAGGATACTTTTGATCTTGATATATAAGATAAGCCTCTTGTAATGGATCATTGCTTGTACAATGAACATCGATGTGAGGTAAATTTGTGGTAAAATTCTGGTTAAGGGGCTTCTGAATAGTGATAGTGGGTGCATCGGAAACAATCGTGAAAGGATGCCAATTCGAAAACAGGATTTTTGGCCCCAACATCGTCATGCATTGAACTTGGTATGTACCAACAGGAAAATGTGTTGTATCAATGGTAATGATACTTTCATTAGAAACATTTTGTATTAGCCGGGGGGAAATATAGGAAGGTCCTTGAAAAAAAATCCAACCTTTTTTCGTTATATGACCGGAATACAAACAGTTTAGAGATACTGTGTTATGAAAATTGGTTACTTCTGAATATATGTAAAGGCGATCACAGGAAGAAATAGATAAATGGTGAATGGAAAAAAAAGAAACGATAAAAAAGATTGCAAAAAAAACTGTGCTACGGAGCAGTATTTTCATGAAACAAATAGGACTCCAGCATAAGAAACTACTGCTTCATTATCTCCTGTTACTTCTCCAGAATGGGAGTAATCTACTAGTAGCCCCTTGGATGCACCTTTTTGTTGTGCATACAAACAGGAAACTGAGCCAGGACCGATGCCGCACACAGAATAGTCATTTTGCTCTGCTGTCTCTATTGCATCTTTCCATCGTAGAGAATACCAGTGTTGCAAAATGTTTTGGTCAAAAAGATATGCTCGGTCTTTGGGGATATAATGAGACATATCAGAAGAAGCAATGACAAACAAGGGGTGATTTGTAGAAATGGATGAAAGCAGTGTACCCAATTCTTCCACAGAATAGATATCTTGGTAACCCATAGTAATGGGTAAAATTTGAAAATTCGTGGAAAAAGAGGCAAGCAGTGACAAGATGACTTCTATAGAGTGTTCTTCCAGGTGCGCTTTGCAATCAGACTCGAAATGAGGATCTGTCTCAATTATTTTTTTTGCTAGTTTTTCATCTACCGATATCCATCCAAAAGGTGTTTCCCATCTTCCGCTGGACCATACAGAGAGGGGTCTACCAATGCCCGTATGATTAACGCCAATAATCACAACTGTTTTTGGAATTGGAATACAGGATAATGTCTTGATAGCAACTGATCCGGAATAAATATATCCAGCATGAGGAACAATGGCAGAATACACATTCCGATAGGAATGCTGTGGCTGTTTCCATGTTGATAATACTTGTTCTTTCCATTGGGTGATTTCCGATGGATCCTTCGGATAAAACATATAAGGTCCTGCAAATCGCATACTCCTATCCATATTTCCTCCTTTACCAAGTAGGATAAGTGATGATAATTTTTTGTGTTTCATTCTCCCATTGTAGTGCGCAACCCAATTCTTCCGCAACAAAGCGTAAAGGAACCATAGTTCTGCCATTCACTATACTGGGAGCTGCATCGAGCCTAACTGCTAGGTTGTTAACATAAGCTATATTTTTGCCTATGTGTAAAACAATGACAATGTCTTCTTTTATATACCTTACTTCGACTACTTTTTTTGTCATAGGGTCGCTTTTAAACTGTATTTCTGCTTGAAGGGATTCTCCAATATACCGAAAAGGAACCATAGTGCGTCCATTAAGAATAAAAGGCGCTGCGTCCAAAAGAGTCAAAATATCATTGGAATATGTTGTAGTGGACCCAATAGTTAGCTTGAGTGTTATACCAGCCCATATTTCTATTGTTTTTATGGTCCGATTTCCACTTTTATCAATAGCTTCAGCATCCAGAAGAGTTTTGCCAGCAGTGTCTACGAGAATAGGAAACGTAAAATCGCCTTCAACATCTACAAAAACCAATTCTTCACGAATATACAATTCGGTAAAAGGTTCTGTTTTTCCTTTGATTTCAAAAGTTTTTTCCATGGATGGCTGATCTGCAGTTGGGAATAATATCTGGATGTCAGGTGGTTGAGTATCGCGAATGATCTGGAAGTTTCTTACAGAAATATTTCCAGCCTCATCATAGGCTGCAATTTCGATATCATTGTTTCCCTCTTGAAGAGAATATTTACTTTCAAAGCTATATTGAAGTGTTTCTTCATCTTGCACAAACTCAATTGAATCTCCGTTGATGGTAATTAGGTCAACATCCATATGATATTGACTACTTTGGGGAGTTTGAAATCCTTGTGTGAGAATTCTTCCTTCAATGAGATAGTCATTTTGAGATGTATAAGTGACGGGTTGGATGGGTTTTGAAATGGATAGCTCGGGTACGATCGTGTCAACTTTAATGATGGCTTCTTGTACGGATCCTTTTTCATAAGAGTTTTGTGCGTAATAGTACAGAGTAGTAACATATTGTCCTACTTCTAGTGCCATTGGTTTGTGATACAGTTGGGATTCAGGTTCTTCGTCAAACCAAAAATAGACTTCAACGTCTTTCTGGTTGGATTGAAAAGAAAGAAGGGGAGGGACTGTGTACCATTCTTGGTTCCCCTTTTTGCCTTCTAGCAGTAGTACGGAGGTAGATGGGATGGGTGGGTAAAGGTAAACAGAAGGAGATTGGATTGGTTCTTCCGTGGAGGGAGTTGATATGGAGAGGTGGATCATTTGATCTCCGTTAGAAGGATTTTTTATTTTCGAACTTTTGTGGACGATGATGTCAAAGATTGCTTCGGAAGAAATGACGTTTGGAATCATTATGGCAATAGAATGGGGATATCTTTTCGTTTGAGCAGCAGATTCTCCAGCAATAGAAATACTAGAGGGATTAATTTCTGCTGGAATTGTAAATCCATCTGAGAAAAAAATCTCGATTGAGTCGTTTTGTTGTAGTGCTTCTGCGCCATTTTGAATAGTACAAGTAATGGTGGCTATTTCATTGGCATTGCTTGGGTCTATGGAAAGATCAATAAATTCTACAATTGGGTCCACAATCTCGATGGTTTGGGTCTTTTCCCAGGATTGCTCGTCAAACCATTTAAATTCCAACAAGAAGGATCCCGGAAGAGAGGGGTTTTGAATGCCAGCTTCTTCTTGAACGAAAACATCTACTACGTTTCCAGCAGCAATATTTTTTGGAGAAGATATCATGAGCAATGAATTTCGAACGGATATAGATCGAGTTACAGTCTGATTAATAAACACATGGGATGGATCCACGTAACGGGGAATTTGGGAGTTTTGTGGAAAGAGTACATAAATGGGATAGTCTTCGCCAATATCTTGATCAGCAACAAAAGTAAAGTGATACATTGCTTTTTTGTTCGTAATCGGAGGGATTACTTCAAGAGAAGGATTTTGTTTGATAATCTCGTAAGCATTTGAAGGTACAGCCTCTTGATCTTCTGAAGTACTGACAAGTATCTGGTAGGAGCCAGGACTGGAGGGATTTAGGATGCCAGCTTCCTGATCAAATTGAACCTTGACTGATTCGCTGTTACCGATATAGAGGGGGGTGAGTATGGTAACGGTAGTATCAAGGATCATGGGCATTTGTCCAAGAGCTTTTCCGTTTACTCGGATACTGGAGAGAGGAATCTCTTGATTGGATTTCAATAAAGTTGTTTGGGGTGGAAATTGCATTCGTATGCGGCTACGGTTCATAAACAATTCACCACCTCGACCCGTAGTAAATGATACGGAGTATGAAGCTTTGTGATTAATTCCATTGGGATTAACTTTCACAACAGGGGTTCCAGTGGGTTCCCCAATTTTACTATCAACAATTTCATAGGAGTGGGAATCGTAAGTGCCACCTTCTGATTGGGTTTGAATTTTTAATTGATACTGTCCTGGTGTTTGGGGATTTTTAATTCCTACGCGGTCAGTAACGTGGATATAGACATATTCATAGCCTGGATTCTTTGGATCAAGTTCTAGATGAATATTAAAACGTATCGAATTCTCTCGATAATCAATTACGGGTAGCCCTTGGCAAGCAGAGCATGGTGATGTACCAATGTAGATTGACTCAACAATGCGTGTTAATTCTGCATTTCTTTCTGATTTATTTTCAGGTAATTCTGGAAGAGTGGTTCCTTTTGGCCATATAATTTTTATCCAATCATGTACTTGTAAGGGCTTTTCCAGTTTCATATTGATTTTGTACCCTGCTCTAGTAGAGATTCTTCTAGGTTGTACTTCTACAGAAATATCCTCTACACCCTGTACAACAGAAACATATGGCATCAATGATATCCAAATCAAAAAAGTTAATAAAAATATCGCAGTTTTTTTCATAAGAATAGTATACCCCTACAACAATTGCAATAAAACCGTCAAATGGTTCATTTTTATTAGATGTAGTGAATCTGACCCCTATGGATGTAAACATGATAAATTAAGCCAGCACAAAGAAAATTAACGATTAGGGCACTTCCACCATAGCTTACAAAGGGGAGTGGCAAGCCAGTAACTGGTAATACGCCTACGTTCATGCCTATATTGATGATAATTTGCACCAACCACATTCCGACAATACCAATCACCATGAACTTTTGAAACAGATCTTTGGTTTGAAAAGCAATGGACAATGATGAACCCAGGAATATTCCAAAAAGTGCAATGATCATGAAGCATCCAAAAAAACCAAATTCTTCCCCAATCACTGCAAAAATAAAATCTGAATACTTTGTGTCGGGAAGGAAGCCCATTTTAGACTGAGTGCCTTGCAAATACCCTTTTCCATTTAATCCTCCAGACCCTATTGCGATGAGTGCTTGACGGACACTCCAATTTTCACCAGTAGGATCAAGCTCTGGGTTTAAGAAAGATACGATCCGGTTCCATTGATATTCCTGAAAAAGGTATTGTCGAAAAAACCATAGAATTCCTAAAGAGCTTAGAAAAAGACCCAATAAATAAAAAAAATGAATACGAGAAAAGAATGTCATGATGAGAAAAATCATGAAAAGGGAAATGGCGGTACCTAGGTCGGGTTGAAAGGCAATTAATCCGACCGGTATGGATGTAATGAATAGTCCTTGCAAAAACAGGAGGTGAGAAGGTGCATCAGATTCAGAATATACTTTGGCAAGGACCAGAATAAGTCCAATTTTCATTAACTCAGAAGGTTGAATGGATACCGGTCCGATAAAAATCCACCGCAAAGGCATTTCGCTTGCTTGTAATAGATTTTGAGCAAATAATACAAGTAGAAGCGAAACACAAAATCCATAAAAAAGCCATGAACCCGATTTCACCCAATCGCTACTCAACGCTGGAATCGAAAAGAAGAGCACTATGCCTAAAATCATGTATAGGATATGCTGCTGGAAAAAATTTGTTTCATGATACAACGATTGTGTAGCACTAAAAATAGCTATAGATCCCCAGATCAATAGCCCAACAAATGAAATTAAATACAACCAATGGGGTCGTTTCAATAAAATAAAAATATTCATGGTTCAAGTGTACATAAAAATTTGATTCCAGAAATAATCCCTCGTTGTTATACTGCTATATATGTGAATCTTTGTCAAGAATTGTGTGTTATGTAAGGAGAACATCTATGAACTTTTGGATTTTCTTGATGTGGTCATTGTATGGTATTCCGGGGATTCTTACCGGAATTTTACTGTGGAAAAGAAACCCGGTGATTCTGGATGCACGAAAACACCAGCGATGGACATTAATTACTACAATAATAGCAATACCAGGAAGTCTTCTGTTAAGTTCTTCCTTGTATTATCCAGAAAGTTTTCATTGGGCGTGGGCCGTTCTCTCTTTTTTTCTTCTATTAGGAATTTTTATGTGGCATACACATTTGAAGAATCGAGTGATTTCTTGCTTTTATTTTGACAAAGAAGAATTTATTACTGTATTAGAAACAGAGCTAAGAAAAGCAAATTTTCCATTGCCAGGAAAACCCTCAGGCCGTTTTACTTTCTTTCGACAATACTATAATGCTCTTCGTAAAACTAGTGTGCAAGTCGAATACAGTAAGCTTTTAAACCGGTTTACACTTCGCCTTAATCCTACCTATATTCCCACTCATTTTGACCAAAATGTTTTGCGAAAAATGTACGAACTATCATCCAACCGGGCTTTTCAAAAAGTTCCCATGGCGTGTGTAATTTATTTGTCTCTTGGGTTGAGCTGGATTGTCTTTTTTGTGTGGTTGGCGATTGTATCGATTTAATAGTTGCAAATGAAGAAATGAATTCTCTTATTTATGGTATTGTTCTTCTGCAAGAATTTTGAATCCCCGAAAGATCTGTTCCAATAAAAGTACTCTACATATTTGGTGAGGAAATGTCAGCTTGGAAAAAGATATAGTGGGATATTTTTGGAGGATGAGGGAACTTAATCCGTACGAACTACCAATGAAGAAAGATACTGATTGACCTTGCTGATGTAAGTGTTGCTGTAGCAGTGCAGCAATGTCCTGGGAGTTCAATGCCTTTCCTTGGCTATCCAGAGCGAAACCAACACTGTCTTTATTTTTTTTCTTTATCATTTCTTGCCCCTCTTTGTTTAGTGCGTTTTCAATTAGCCTTGAAGAAGGTTGGTCAGGTAGGGTGAATTCTTTTACTTCAACAATTTCCATGCTGCAGAATCTTGAAATTCTTTTGTTATATTCTTGTATCGCAGGATACCAAAGTGAGTTTTTTACTTTTCCTACACAAAGAAGCTGAATACTAGTCATGGAAAAAAGGCTGGGAATGTTTTAAAAGATATCCATTTAGAAAATCTTTGTCGGACATTTTTGATTTCCCCTCAATCTTGACAGATTGGATTTGTAAAGGAGCATCTTGACAAGCAACAAATATCTTTTTTTCATGGACGAAAATCTGACCAGGGAGGACACCTTGGGGTAATGCTGTGGATCCCAGCTTTGCTTGGAGTATTTTTATCCGTTTGTCTCCAAACCATGTGAAAGCTCCAATATCAGGAGGAAAAGCACGAATAAGAGCCAGTACGCTTTTGGCTTCCGTATTCCAATGAATCTGTTCATCCAGGGATGTACGTTTTCTTGCATAAAAGGGACAATGGGGATGTTGTTCTAAAGAAGTGATACTACGTTTGTTTTTCAAATCGTCCAGTAGTTCGGTTAGAAGTAGAACACCCCACTTTGTTGTTTTTTGCTCCAATGATTGATAGGTATCGGAATTGAGCAAGGGGAAATCTTTTTGTTTTAGAATAGGACCATTGTCTAGAGAAGGAAGCATTTGAAAAATAGAGACACCACTATGTTCTACTTGGTGTACAATTTGCCAAAAAAGTGGGTCAGCACCCCGATAATTCGGAAGAAGTGAGGGATGAATATTGATGGAGAAAAATGTGGGTATTTGAAGGAGTTGTTTGGGGAGAATTTTTCCATACGAAGCTGTAACAAAAAGAGAAGCTTGTGATTTATATAAGATGTCCAAAAATGTAGGATCTAGCAAATTGGATGGAGTTAACACAGAAATATCTTCTTTGAGAGAAGTTTCTTTGACAATATTTGGGACTAATTTTTTTCCTCTGTTTTTGATAGTGTCTGGTAGAGTCACCACATGACAAACTTCAGATTGCTCCTTACAACATTGGAAAAAAGGAAGAGAAAAAGAACTCGAACCAAAAAAAACTGTCTTTATGGTCATCAATTTTTCGCTTTGTATTTTTCTAAAAGCTGTGGCGGGATTGGCTCTCCTTTTATAAACTCCAGCGGTTCAGAGAATGGGATGTGATCAGTAAAGAGCACTCCGTTTAAATGGTCAATTTCATGCTGAATCACTCTTGCGGTAAAATCTTTTGCTCGGAACATTTCTTTTTTACCAGTTTTATAATCCAATGATATATAGTGGATTTCAGTCGATCTTTCCACAGATCCATAAACTCCAGGAATACTTAAACAACCTTCTGTATCATATTGAGAACCCTTTTTTGAAACAATTTCCGGGTTGATCAGGTAATACAGATGATTTTCAGAAGTTTCTACTACAGCCAAACGTAGAGATAAGCCAACCTGTGGTGCTGCTAAGCCACAACCTTTGATCCGATTGTGCCTCATTGTGTATACCATTTCTTCTAAAACTTGATAGATTTTTGTATCTACCTTGGGAATAGATTTCGCCTTTTTTCGTAACACCGGATTCCCGTATGTGATTACATTTAACATGTTTTACTCCAAATTTCTTATATGTACTCGAATGCCTGTAGTTTTGTTTGTTTCATCCAAAAGAGGGGCAATCTCCTTGTGAGCTTCGATTGCATTGTTGGTGCGGTATACAATACTAGATTGATATATCCCATGAGGGCTTTTTCCGACAAGCAATTTCTCACTCACTATAGTTATACCATGATTGTTCTTGATTCGTTCCTTTAACTCTTTTGTTTTCTCAATCACAATTTCTTGTTCTTTGTGATGGATAGATATTTCCATCATATCTACAAAAGGTGGGTAGTGAAAATCTTCTCTTGCATGGAGTTCTGTTTCATACAAATGCACTAGAGATCTGTTTTGGATACACCGAAACAATTCGCTTTTTGGGGCATATGTAGGAATGTATAGGGTTCTAGGTTGATCATTCATCATCAGTGCTTCATAAAGGTGTGTGATGGATTGAAGAACTTTCTCTTGCGAAGCAAAAGAAGGAGTGTTCAAAAAGGAGTCAATTTCTAAAAAAATAACTACATCAATAGTGTGGAAAAGAAGTTCTTGAAAGACTTTTTGAGTTCCTACGTATATATTACTTTCTTCAATCTCTTCTATCGTATGATTTGGGCTTGATCGATCAATACGTAAAATTTGAGCAGTCGGAAAGTGAAGTTGGGAAAATTCCTCTATTCTATTGGTTCCGGGACTTCGAAGTACAACGGTTGGTGATTGGCATTCTGGGCATTTTATGGTGCGAGGAAGGGCATATCCACAGTATCGACATGTGAGTTTATCAGTAATGGGTTGATACGATAACGGAACATTGCAAACAGGACATTTCATGACATGCCCACAATGTGTACAAAGCGATGAATTGTAGTATCCTTTTCGATTCATGTATAACAAGACTTTTTTACCTTTTTGTAAGGTTTGCTGAATTGTTTTTTGGATTGAAAAAGGGATCAGAGAATATCCATGATCTTGAATTTCCCGTTTCATATCCAAGAATTGCACCTTGGGTGGTTTGATGTATTCTTTTTTCATATCTGAGGATTGGATATGTTTGCAGTGTTGATGTTTCATTTCGGAATAGCTCAAGACAGAGGGAAGATAACTTCCAAAAAGAACCTGTTCTGCTAATTCTTGGCTTCTCATAATGCACATTTTTTCAATATGAATGTAGAATGGCACTTCCAAACGATATTCTTGCGAAGTTGAATCCTCTACAATCAATAGATCGAAAATCTCTTGAGGTTCGAAAATCCGGTCACGAGATCCAATTTCTACATTGTCCATCTTTCCAAAGACTTTTTTGTAGTTTTTGTTTACTTTGCTATTTGGAACAATGATCAAAACTTCTTTATCTGGGTAATAATTTTGGATGAGTTGATAGTAGTATTCTAAACGATGATTTGGTGTATAACCGTTTAACAGGTAGATAGAGGATTGGTGATGTGGATGCACTATTGTTGAAGCTTCACAAGGAAACGTTCCTTGAGAGGGTTGATATGTTTTGTCTACAATTCCTAGTGTTTCAAGTTTTTTTAATATTGTGGAATTTTTCCGTATCTTGAGAGCTTTTTGAATTTTGGGTAGCGTAAATCCAGAAGAATGTTTGTTTAAAAAGTCTTCCAACAATTTTCTTTGTCTAAAATATTGCAGCTTTTCCAATTGATCAAAATGGATTTGGTAGAATGTTTGAGGATTCCACTGGGCAGCAAACAAGCCAGCTCGAAGAAAGATAGAGTGGATAGGGATGAGGTTGTATAAGGATGCAAATTGAAAAAAAGCAAAATGTTTTTGATGAATTTGAGGATGGGTTGTTAAAACGCTGTGAACTTCTTTGGGAATTTCTGTTTGTAATGGCAAAGAAGATTGCTCCATGGACTTTTCTGAATACAAAATGATTCCTTGTCTCACTTGATGATAAGCTCCAAAAGGAACAAGTATTCGAGAACCAAAGGGTAATGTCTCGATAGAAGAATACGTGAATGTTTGATTCGAAAAAGAAGGGTAGTTTTGTACGAGGACTTGGTAATACACTTGTTTTTTCATAAAGATGTTCGCCAGCAGAAAGAAGAGTAATATAAAAAAAACCCGGGATTTTCCCGGGTTTTTTCAGTTATTCAATATATTTACATTTCTTCTGGATCGGGGTAGGTGAGAGTAATGGTTTGTGTAGCACCGTCCCATCCAATTGCACAGCCTAAGTTTTCAGCTACAAAACGTAGTGGTAAAACGGTACGACCATTCACCACCATAGGCGAGAGATTTGGAGCATTGACATCAATAGGTGTTGGAACATCATTTACTTCAGCAATGGGTTTGCCTATCCATAGCTCAACGATAGTGTCGCCCTGTACTAAGGTAATCTTCCGCTCTGTACCTTCCCAACCGATTTCTGCACCAACAGATTCAGCAACGATACGAATAGGTACCAGTGTACGTCCAGAATTCTTATCAACAAATGGAGCAGCTTCAATAAGTACTGGCTTGTCGTTCACATAGACGGTTTTATTGCCAATTTGTAGTTTCAAGACTACTCTCTCGACGTATTCTATTGTGATTGTTTTTTTCGTTTCATTGCCGGCTAAATCTTTGGCAATAACGATAAACTCATTTTCTCCAACTTCAAGAGAAACTTCGTGTACAAAAGAACCATCTTTTTCTACTTCAACGTCTTCTTCGTTGATCGTTACGGAAGCCTCAGGTTCTGTTTTTCCTTCAATTTCTACGGTGTCTTCGGCAACTTTGCCGATTTCAGTTAATTCAAGGAAAGGTGGTTCTGTGTCTTCCTCCATAACTTCAATGTCCAACGGTTCAATGAATAAACTGAAACCGGCAAAGAACCACCTTTCCTTGAATTA
>CAZOYI010000227.1:0-4346 GCA_964583965.1 uncultured Caldisericota bacterium | reverse complement strand
GTGTTTTGCAAAGGAAAAGTACCCTCGTATTGCAAAAATGAATTCTCTCTAGTGGGGAAAGAAAATGTTCCCCATGCTGATGGAATTGAGAAACAGAACAGAAGCAATAGAAGTAAAAGAACAATTCTTGTTTTCATGATCCAATTGTATACAGCGTGTTTAACTTGTCAATGGTGGTTCTTATGCAAAAAATTTTCAATTTAAACTCACATTTAGCAGTTTTCAAAAGTATTGATCTTTATTCCTTGAAAGTAACAAAAATAGTATTGGAAAAATTTGAAATCATAAACTTCAGTTTTAAAATAATAATTACGAATTGAAGTTTTTATTTCTGCAAGGAAAGAGGAATAAATATGCAAAAATGGATTCTTTGTGTGCTATGTTTTATGATGATTACTTTTTTTGTGCCTCAATCAATTTATGGAGAAGGACAGAAAAGCACTCCAACCCTTATGTCGCTTTTGAACCCCTCCTATTCACTTCGATTGGATACTTTTGATTGGATGGAGCCCTGTATCGAAAAGTGTCAAGAAAAGGGAGTATTTGAAAACCCACACAATTATGATTCTTTGCAACCTGTCGAACGTGGAGATTTCATACGATGGTTGGTAAAGAGCACGAATATTCCCTTGGTTTCTTCTGGCCACGAATTTGTGGATGTAGATAAAAATGATCCCAACTACAAGTATATACAAACAGCAGTCGAATCGGGTATTATCGAAAAAACGAGTCATTTCTATCCAGCAGATTTTTTACTGCGATACGTTGCTAGTATTTGGCTGGTGAATGCGATGGGAGAAGAGGCTATTCAAAAAGCTCTTTCTTACACCGAACCGGTTATACCAGCACAAGATGGCTATTATGAAGTACCACAGGAAGCCATTGGAAGCATGACGGTTTGTTACCTTCCAGTTTATCAGCTTATGAATTATCGATATACTACAAATGATTGGTACCGCCGAATACATCCTCGGCAACCCCTGCTTTTTGGCGAAGCAGCCTATAGCTATACAATGATTATGAATCCACCCAAAAAGGGAGGAGACGTTAGCATTGGTCTTCTCCAAGAACCAAGTACGCTTTTCCCGGCAATGGATTGGGTTGTAACGGCACATGATATCCTAACCATGATTAGTGTTTCTACTATGTCCAGTTTTGACGATCATTGGGGTATTCATCCGGAACTATTGAAACAGATACCCTCACAAGAAAACGGCTTATGGACTATTCAAACAGACTCAAACGGAGATTTTCAATCGATGGAGCTTCTATTTGAGCTTCGTGAAAACCTTTTTTGGTCGGATGGTTCTCCTATTACTGCTGAAGACATTGTATTTGCTTTTTACTTTCTCAATCATCCCGAAACTTTTGAATATTCCTATTCTGAAACTCGTATAAACCAAGTCGAGGTTGTTGACTCAAAAACGGTAAAAATGGTTTGGAATGAGTCCTATCCATATGCTTACTCTACAGCCATTTTACCTAGACACTTTTTTGAAGAGAAATATCAGTACCACTTAGAACCGTTTCACCCCGAAGACCCAGAGTATTTGAAGTCATCCCGATATGAACAAGATACTGAGTTTATTAAAAAATGCATTACGGATGAAGAATATTGCACGAAACCTATTCTTGCTGGGCCGTATGTCGTTGAAGAATGGAGTAAGGGTGATTTTATTCTTCTGAAACCCAACCCTTATTATCTATTTGATTCTCCATTGTTAGACAAGATACGAATAGAATTTTTTGATTCTCCCCAAAAAATATTTCAAGATTCTAATGAATCTGTAGTTGATCTTACACCAATATTTTATGCCGATGATCCACATCCTACCACCCATCATATTCATATAACTCCCAGTACAACTTGGGAACATATCGATTTAAATGTCGACGTTGAACCCTTGAATGATCGAAATGTTCGTAAAGCATTGATGCTAGCTATTGATCGAGATAGAATCCTTGAGGAAGTATTTAACGACAACGAAGTAATTCTATCAAATTCATGGCTATCACCCAAACATTTAGGAAGCCAGCAATACCCTCTACACGAGTATTCGTTTGATAGGAAAGAAGCTGAACGACTTCTTGATAATGCTGGTTGGATTATGGATCCTGTGACTCAATATCGTGAAAAAGATGGGGAAATATTCACCCTTACATATATGACCACTTCTGGTAATCGATCAAGAGGGAGTGTGCAAGATATTATAACCGAATGCTGGGAGGAGTTGGGGATCGAAGTGATCATTGCCAATCAACAACCAACGAATTTTTTTTACTATACATTAAAGGAACGAGATTTTGATGGTCCTTGTGCTTGTATGTATGCATGGATAATGGGACCGTATTCGAATTTGTTTACAATTGTTCATTCCAACGACATACCAACTCGCAGGAATGATTATTCGGGTCAGAATTACACAGGGTTTCAACACGATTATGTGGATGCATTGTTAGAAGAATGTAGTACTACTTTAAATAAAACACTATGGAGTAGGAATCTCAACGTAATTCAAGAAATACTTATGAAAGAATTACCATCACTTCCTCTATATTTCAGAACCGATATCTCTTGTTTACATAACGATTTGATGAATTTCAAACCCTGTGGTACCACCAGTAGCAGCGACTTCTGGAACATCGCCTACTGGTATTGGAATTGATGACGTTTCCTTTTTGCTCTTGCTTTTTAAGGGAGGTAGAGCAATGAGATATGTTGTAGCGAGACGTTTCTTTGTATGCTTTTTGTGTGGGTTATTGTTTATCTTTTCATTTTCATTTGTAGAGGCCGATGAAAAGAAACAATCTTCCATTATTGGATATGGACCCATTGCTGGGGATCTTATAAAACCAAGCAGTTCGGTGGTGTCTGATGGGAAGCTATATGTATTGGATCAAACTGGAATTAGCATCTTTGATTTGGATACCCAGAAACTGATTGACAAGCATCACGCTTCTTACCAAATGGATATATTGTCCAATGTAGAGACAGTAAAAGACCTTTGTTCCTACCACTATGGACTCACGAGAAGCTCACCGCTCAACTATTCTCCGATTGGGGAGAGCACGTATAGCTCCATTTATACGAACCGACCATACTATGTTCAACCCGCAATGTGTTTAGACTCTAATCAAAATCTCTATATTGCTTTGCAAGATGGAATCCATGTTCTGTCTATCGAATCCATGACACCGAAAACTATTCTTTCTTACCCGAAAGAAATCCTTGAACAAGAAAAAGACACATACATCAATGTAATTACGATGAAGCTGTATAATGATCAGCTTTTTTTGCTAAAAACTGTGTATTATGTTTATCAGGGACAACTTTCAAATACTTTCTATCAGCTTGATTTAAACGGGAATATCGTACATACTTTTCAAACATTGTTTGATGAAGAAAACTACTCTGATATTGTGGAACCTGACTTCATCTATATCCAGCCATATGACCTATATGGAATGACCTACACGATTCATGATTATTGGGAAAGAGAAGAGAATCCTAATCCTCACCCCATATTATGGTTTAATTCAAAAGGTGAGAATATGCCTATAGCAAACCAAGAAAGTTTTCCAAATTTCTTCTCAAGGATTGAATACAACCCAACTACTCAGAATATACTTCTTACCGGTCGCGATTATGAACTTTTAGAAACTGCCAACGCTCATTTTACGTTGTTTTCAATGCGTCTTGAAAAAGTAAACAATGACTTTCATTGGATATTAGAGTCCTCTGAACAAAAGGAAACCTTTGGACAAGAGTGTATGGATATCTTTTGTTGCGATGATGACATTATTCTAATCTCCTTAGGGCAATTTTATGAAGCTTGGAATTACAGAGTATATCGAATCACTGATAGTAGTGTAGATCAATATGGTACAACTTCCAATCGCCTTGGTCAGATTCACAATTCAATGTCTTTCTGTGTCGATACCCAGGGTACATTGTATACGCATAACAATGGCCAAATCTTTTTAAACGTATTTGCTACCGATGGTACATGGAAAGACACTTTGGATCTTGACTACGAGTTAATAACGATGAAATGGTGGAACATTGCAAATTCAACGATCCTAAGTGATCTATCTTTGCATGGCGACAACCTGGTATTCGTAAATGCTCTCCCTAACACTGTTACCGAGTATTCTCTACTAGATGAAACTTGGAACCATCTCTATAAAGGAGACATTACAAATCCTTATTTTTGGTCCAATATACAATACATAGATGGTCAGTATCTTGTATTGTTTCCCCGCTATTGGCTTGAAGATTCTCCTCATGTTTACAAAGTAGCCGATGTCATGTTCATGGATGAAGTGAAAGATTTCAGAGTGAACGA
>CAZOYI010000226.1:0-4391 GCA_964583965.1 uncultured Caldisericota bacterium | reverse complement strand
GTGGGTATTGAACTAGATCATTTTTTTAGTTACTTGTACGATACGTACAAAGACGAAACAGTGACTAAAAATGTATATAAATACGCTCTTTCAAATACACCTTTATCTTGGGAGGAGTTTTCTGAGTTAGGATATATTGACTATTCATGGGAAAAAATGGGCGATTTGAGAGAATACTCAACGATAGAGGATATTAAGAATAAGGTACTTGACTTGTATCCTACTCGCCCGAGTGGAAAAGTTAGAAAAGGTGGAGACTGCAATATAATCCATTTCTGGAAATCTCAAATAGGCGATATTGTAATTGCTACTAGCGGAGAAAATACTATAAATGGTATCGGTGTGATTACCGGTAAATATGAATTTGATGAAGATAGAAGCGAACGCAATCATGTTAAAAAAGTGAAGTGGTTTATAAAAAAACCACTGACATTACAAGGTTTGAAAGTCCCACCAGGTGAATTCAACACGATGCGCCACTATGAGGATGTTAAACAGGCATATGTGGCAGATGACCATACTTTGGAAGATGTATTCCAGGAAATAGAGCAGTTTTGTGCAAGCGAAATACGTTATTGGTGGTTGAATGCCAATCCCAGCATTTGGGATTTATCAAAAGTGGAAGTTGGAGACCTGTTTTCTTATAGTAGCTATAATGATGCAGGTTCAAAACGAAGAGTTTTTCAACATTTTCAGACCATTAAACCGAATGATATTGTGATTGGGTATGTTACATCTCCTGAGAAACGCACTGATTCGGAATTAAGAGTGGTGGATATTCTTCAGGATAAAGGAGAAACTACCGAAATATTTTTTGAGAAAACTCGAGTTTTTGACAATATTCTTACCTGGAATCAAATCATGAATCATCCCATTTTAAAAAACAGTGAGCCTGTTTTAAACAATCAGGGATCTCTATTTTCACTCACTGAAGAACAATACGAAGCCATGATGGAAGTACTGGATGAAGTCCAAACAGTATCTGTAGACACTTATTCATTGGAAATGCTTTTGTCTGAAGTTTTTCTAGATCGTTCACGGGTAGAAAAAGTGATTTCATTATTAGATCGCAAAAAGAATATTCTTTTGCAGGGTCCTCCTGGAGTAGGGAAAACCTACCTAGCAAAGCGACTTGCCTATATCTTAATGGGAGAAAAAAACGATCATCACATTTGCATGGTACAGTTTCATCCTTCTTATAGCTACGAAGATTTTGTACAGGGGTACCGTCCCTCTTCGGATAAAAGTTTTCAATTAAACGATGGTGTTTTTTACAAGTTTTGCAAAAAAGCTGGACAATTCCCTGATGAGAAGTTTTTCTTTATTATTGATGAGATCAATAGAGGGAATTTAAGTAAGATTTTTGGGGAACTGTTCATGCTTATTGAACAGGATAAACGTGGGAAGAAATTTGCTATTCCCTTAACTTATTCTAGTAGCGACGAAGATACTTTTCATATCCCTCCGAATGTGTACCTAATTGGAACCATGAATACTGCGGACCGCTCTATTGCATTGGTTGACTATGCACTGCGCAGACGTTTTGCATTTGTAACCTTACAACCAGCTTTTGAACATCCTACATTTGCAAAGTTTCTACAAGAACGTGGGATTTCTAGTGCTACAATTAGTCGCATACGGGAATTACTAGGGAAACTGAATCAAGATATTGCTAACGATACACATTCATTGGGAAAAGGTTTTTGCATTGGTCACAGCTTTTTCTGCCCCACTGATTCGAAGATTGATAACGAACAGGAGTGGTTCTACACCATACTGGAATATGAGATTTATCCTTTGCTTGAAGAATATTGGATAGACGATGAGATAAAAATAAACAAATGGGCAGATGAGTTCTCGAAATAGCATGATTCCCATACAGAATCTATATTTTATGCTGTGTTATGCCTGGGGGTATCTTTCAAAAACAGAGTTAACTTCGGTGGGACATGAAGAGAATGTTGATATTCTAAACCTTTTTGCCATAGTGTTAACACGTGGATTTTTATTGCTTCGAAAAAGAGGTTTGTACCGAAGTTACATTGAAGTAGGAAAAGAAACCAGGAGAATACGAGGGAAAATCGGGTTTCAACAATCACTACCGAAACTATTGCATGAACAGGGAAAAATGTATTGTTGCTTTGATGAGCTAAGCAACAATGTACTACCGAATCAAATCTTGAAATCTACTTTTTTGCTTTTATACCGCTACAAAAATTTGGATAAAGAATTGCGTGAAGAAATTACAGAATGTATTCACACTCTTCAATTTGTAGATGCTATTACATTAACACCAAGGGTGTTTACCAATGTCAACCTTCCTGGAAGTTTCCGATTGTATCAATTTCTGCTGCGAGTTAGTCGGTTTATTGTGGAGAATCAGCTGGTTAACCAGGAGGAAGGAACAGCTACTTTCGCAACATTCAATGATGAAAAACAAATGTATGACTTGTTCGAAGAGTTTTTACGATCTTTTTACCAGTGGGAACTTCGAAAAAATGATCCAAGCGTCTGTGTTCAGAAGAAAACTATCAAGTGGTTGTTTGATTCCAGTTCTTCTCATCTGCCTGAAATGGAAACAGATCTTTCCTTTCAATACCGTGGGAAACACTTCATTATTGATGCAAAATATTATACAGAAATGTTTCAACCAGGTTGGAATGGAACAGGTAAAAATATCCGTTCTGGGCATTTGTATCAAGTGTATGCGTATATCAAAAATTGGGAACATCATCTGCAGATGAAAGAGGAACAATCTTATCCCATTCACGGAATGCTCATTTACCCTGTAGCTGAAGGAAGAGATGTATTTCAAGAAACCTACACCTTTGAGAATCATTACCTAACAGTTGCTTCTATTAACTTTAACCAACCATCCAATGGCATCAGAAACGACTTGCTGGCACTGGTGGAAGGAGTTTAAGAGTCTTTTCGGTGAATTCCCGGTTTATCATACACACCTACTCAAGTCATTTAATAGCAGTCATTTATGAGTCTTTCATAAATAATCCTTTCCATTTATGGGAACACAAATGAAAAAATTTTTCATTTTTCACTTGCGTAGTTAAGAACTATTTGTAGAATCTATTTTGTTGGTGTTTGTCGTGGTTAGGGTGTTTCGGCCCCTTATCGATACAAACACTGTCATATTGAAGGAAACTACCGAATCAGTGAAATTGGAAACCGATGGAGCAGGATTTGCACAAAGCCCCATCAACACAACTTCAACCGACCCGGAGACGAGGAAGGTATGTTCTTGTTACTCACTCATTATTTTGGTTTCTCGATTGTTTTTTGGTTGATCCTACTTTTTTCCAGCTATTTTTTTAGAGAATTAACACCAAAAAAAATGAATTGCTACTTCATTATTGTTATTAGGTTTGGTTTCGATATCTGAACGATTTTTGTTTGTTGTACAGTGTATTTTTTAGGTAGTGTCTACTTTTTTGGAACTATCTAAATTGTATACACAATAGTTTGCAATTTTCCAGCACGGGTATATAATTGTATAAGTATTCAATCACTACTGCTTTTTCATACGAAAGTCCCAGAAGCCGTAGTAAAGTTTTTAGGAGGCATGTATGTCAGAAGAAAGAGTAAAATCCAGTGAAGAAAAGTTTTGTCAGTCTTGTGGTGCAATTATTAAGAAAGATGCAGAAATCTGCCCAAAATGTGGAGTAAGAGTAAAACCTGCACCATTTTCATTTGCAGCCAGTAATTCTGGATCCAAACAGAGGTTAACATATATTTTATTGGGACTTTTTTTGGGAGGATTTGGGATTCATAACTTTTATGCAGGATACACCAGTAAAGGAGTAGCTCAATTATTGATAACACTCCTTCTTGGCTGGATATTTGGTTTAGGAATTTTAATTGTCTATATTTGGGTAATAATAGAAATAGTTAGTGTTACAGTAGATGCTAATGGAGAAATTATGAGCTAATGTGAGTTTACTACGCTAGCAAGAACTTTTCTGATTTCATCAGACTTTCATTTCATTTTTTACATAGGTTAACGCAAAGATAGCTGCAAATAAGAAATCCAATCTTGCTCTCATGGAGCTGTAGTTATTATGGAAAGCAGCACAAAAGTTGGAGCTTCTCTCTTCGTTCTCCGATGTTTTTTCTTCTTAAAATGAAAAATGATGTATCTGTTGGAACTCCCTTGCTTTTAGCTTTCATATACCGAGTTCTACCACCAAGAGGAAACGAAGTATTATATGTTGAGCAGGACAAACAACACTTCTACAGCTGGTTCATTTAAATGCAAGTTCTATGGATAGTCAACGCTTTTGGGATCAAATGAGCACCGTGACAAAAGAGAAGCTTCTTCAGGTGCAAAGTGCTATCACACAGAAACTATTTCAACAAGTTTGGGTGTCGTCCAAACT
>CAZOYI010000225.1:0-2657 GCA_964583965.1 uncultured Caldisericota bacterium | reverse complement strand
AGATGATCGCAAAGAGTTATCCCGATTTTTAGTGAAGAAAAAGAAATCCAATCTTTCGATTAAGTCATTTGATCGGGATAACTATTTTGTCGGGATAAGTCGGGTTATCCTGAACTCGGGATAACCTGACAAACGTATCTGGAAAGTATTGCATCATTATGTTGGTAGCGCCCTGCAAAACATCGATAGTTCTGCCCTTACGGAGATAGGCATCGACGAAACCTCTCGTAAACGTGGCCACCAATATGGTGTGACTTGAAGTTATTGTTTGTATTGCGTAACAGCACCTTCTTTCATCTGAAGGTTCTCTACTGTCATGTGCGTTACTGGTAACGGTGGGGTGCAGAGCTGACAGGACAATGTGAAAAACAGGCTAACCATAAGCCTACTATTGCTAGAGAAAGGTTTCTATGGCTAAAGTAAATGAATCAACGTAAGAGTCGTGATGACCAAAGAGTGAAATATGGTTGATACACTCTACCCAAAATGGGAAAGGGATTGGACTGCAGGGGCTCATATTACTTTGCAGGAGATGAACATAGTATCCCTCGGCTTAAAGTTGGAGCCTACGGTAACCATAATTATGCAAACAATAGAACAAGGTAAGCCCTATGGACTCTCAAAATGAAATATTTCCTTTTGAGTAAGCAAATCGTAAGAAATGTGAATGTCCAGAGGGTACAGGATGCAGAAAAAAGCGAAGGGTTCTTTGTAATGAAGAACATAGAGGTTCTACCTTTGCCTCATGTTGAAAGGCAGCTAACTTTCTGCAGGTATTCACTCACAAGAAGTGACAGAACTCTATGAAGGATTGTGCATTCAATGACATGCGTAAGCATGAGAAGCCATCCAACAGAAGAGAAGGCAAACCAAACCAGCATTGGAATACCATTAACTGGAAGCAAGCCGAATCGTATGTGAATAGACTCCAGATCAGAATTGTGAAAGCAGTACAAAAAGGTAATTGGAATCTTGTGAAACGTCTACAGTATTTGGTAGTACATTCATTTTATGCAAAAGCACTATCCGTAAAACGAGTAACCACCAATAAAGGAAAGAAAACAGCTGGCATAGATCAAGTTCTATGGGAAACAGCAGAGGAAAAAATAAAGGCAGTACATCAGCTACAACAAAAAGGCTATACTGCGAAACCTCTAAAAAGAGTATATATCGAAAAGTTCGGTAAGAAAGAAAAGCGTCCGTTGAGCATTCCTACAATGAAAGATAGAGCCATGCAGGCACTATACCTTCTTGCTCTTGAACCCATTGCAGAAACAACAGCAGATCGAATTTCGTTTGGTTTCCGAAAAAATCGAAGTGCTCATGATGCTATGGAATATTTGTTCAGACTATTGGCTAGAAAATCTTCTCCCTCATGGATACTGGAAGGGGATATAAAAAGCTGTTTTGATCAAATCAGCCATGTTTATCTCCTCACCCATATACCAATGGATAAGAAGATACTGAAGAAATTCCTTACAGCTGGTTACATGTATCAACATGAACTATTTCCTACATCGCAAGGATCAGCGCAAGGAGGGACCATCAGTCCTACTCTTGCAAACATGGTTCTGGATGGTATGGAAGAAGCGATTGGGAAAGCTTTCTGGTGCAATAAAAGCGGAAAAATTAACAAAAAGGATCACAACCCATGGCATGTTAATTTGGTACGCTATGCGGATGACTTTGCTGTAACAGCAGACAATCCACAAATAGCGGAAGAAGTGAAAGAGGTTATCAAGACATTTTTAGGCACTCGTGGACTCCGTTTATCGGAAGAGAAAACCAAGATTACGCACATTGAAGATGGATTTGATTTCTTAGGCTGGAACTTCCGTAAAAATCGAGGAAAGTTAATCATATTTCCCTCACGGAAATCTTTTAAAAAAATCATTAGAACACTCAGTTCTATTATTAAAAGCAACAAAGCAGCCACTCAAAAGCAAATCATTTTGAAATTAAACAAGTGTACTCGTGGTTGGACAAATTACCATCAACCTGTATGTGCGAAACGTTCATTTATGAAGTTAAATCATATACTGTGGAATATGCTCTGGAAATGGGCCAAGCGAAGACATCCAAACAAAGGATCCATTTGGATCAAAAACAAATACTGGAAAACTTTGGAAAGTAGAACATGGATATTTATGACAGAAAAAACCGTTCTGATTAATTCAGGTGATATTCCAATAGTAAGACACACCCAACTGCAATTAAGAAGAAATCCATTTCTTGATCAAGACTACTTTGAAGTTCGCAAGAACGATCAAAGACGTAAAAACAAGATTGCATATTATCATACTACTGCTGCCCAGATATTCTCTGGGTTAAAGAATGCTTGAGCGGTATGACTCGAAAGAGTCACGTGCCGTTCTTAGAGGGACGGGGTTCCGTGAGGAATCCTGTCTACTCGACTTACGGTTGCAGTCGATATGGAAGAAAGAAAAGTCTTTCATGTAACCCAAGGAAAAGGCAAAGAAACCTGTGCATCAATCTCTACTGCGATTCTTGAACAAGGAGGCCATCCCCTTCAAATACAGGAAGTCTCCATGGATATGTCCCCTTCGTTTATCCAAGGTGCTAAAGAATCCTTTCCACTCGCTGCCATTACCTTTGATAAGTTCCATATTATGAAAGCTATCAATCATGCATTGGAT
>CAZOYI010000224.1:0-26701 GCA_964583965.1 uncultured Caldisericota bacterium | reverse complement strand
TGATCTAGGTCGTCGCGGGGAACATTCTGAATGTTCAGTGCTACATCCATGCCTTCGATACATTCACCAAAGACAGTATGTAGTCCATCTAACCATTTGCATCCATCAAACTTAGTTACAATAAAGATTTGAGAAGAATTAGTGTTGGGTCCTGCATTGGCCATTGCTAACATTCCATAAGTGATTGGTAAAGATGGTAGGGTATAATCATACTCATAGCCTTTTCTGGTATATTCATCAATAAGATTGTTCGTTAAACCAAGGATTTCTGGATTAATTTCATCCTTGAACATAGGTACATCTGGTTTTTGTGATCCATCGGCTGTCATACCTCCGCATTGAATCATGAATTGAGGAATGACACGATGAAAAATAATACCATCATAAAAACCCGTTTCAACCAGATCTAGAAATACGCTTGCTGTTTTTGGAGCAACTTTGGGATAAATTGCCAGCTCCATATTCCCTTCTGTAGTTTCAAAAACAACAATCTTACGCTCATTTTTTGCTTCTTCTTGTTTCATTGTCAATGTCCCCTTATCTGGTTTTGCGTTATCTTGCTTTGTTTGTGGATCTTCTTGTTCCTTTTTTTGGAGTGTGTCTGCGTATTCTTTTGCTTTTTCTTGTAGCTCGTTCAAATCTTTCTGTGTTGCTTTTTTCAGTGTAACGGATTCTCCTTCACGTTGTTCTGGCCATATAGAAACCTGGTCATCTTGGAAAGAATACCCAAAATTGACAATAGCATTCCCCTCAGCTTTTAGATTTAATCTACCTTGGTATGGTATTTCCCATGATCCTTTTACTTCTTGTGTTTGTAAAGCATCAAAAATTCGAAATGAACCACCTTCTTCAAATTCGAAATTTCCTACATCAGGGGTTACTTCCAGCCATACTCCCACTATGTTTTTCTTGTCTTTTTCCACACTGTTTTTGGGTGTAGAGACACATCCAACAACAACGCCAATGCTAAAAATTAACAGAAAGCTTACAACAATTAGTTTTTTCATAGTTCTCCTATTCGTTATCATTTTGAATCGTATATCTTGATTGGATCTTGACCACATCTTTAATTGTGTTTCGTACTATGCAATATTTTTCTTCAGACAATTGTATGGACCTTGCTACATCTTCTTCTTTCATATCTTTTCCTGTCACGATGTAGTGGACTTCAATTGCCTCAATTCTTTTTGGGATTTCTTGGGACACTGTTGTTTCTGCTTCTACAGAAAAAGCAGTGACAAAAGCTTTTTTCTTTTGCAAGATAGAAATCACATCAAATGCCGTACATCCAATCAAACTCAAAACCAAAAGTTCAGTTGGAATTATACTCACTTCAGGTATAACTCCCAACGGAAAATGAAAACCATTCTTGCTAACCGCATCAAAAGCAAGACCGTCTTTTTTCCAAATTACAGATGTTATTTTTGCCATAGAAATCCTCCAGTTTCATTATATAGAAATCCAGAGAAGGTTCAAAATTGCTTTTTTTTCTTTTGCTTATTATACTGTAGTTGGGGAGCATTGATGCTGAGAGGGAGTTATACTCCGACCCTAAAACCTGATCCAGATAATGCTGGCGTAGGGAATTATGAGCTCAGTTTCATATCTTCCCATATTGATATGAAACAGAATAGTAATATAAATCAGCCTTTTGCATCTATATCGAGTCATCTCTTCTCAGTCGTTGGACTTATTGTCGTTCTACTATTCTGGGAACTGCTTGTTCCTATCTTTAATGTTCCAACATGGATTTTGCCCACCCCTTCTATGATTTTGATGAGGATGATCCAAGATTCTCAGCTTCTTATGCACCATACCCTCATTACATGCCTTGAAGCAGGTATAGGTTTAAGCGTTGCTATCGTTTTATCAACTACTATTGCCCTACTACTCTTTACATCCAAGCCTTTGCGACTTGTTTTCTACCCTCTTTTAGTTGGTAGTCAGACTATTCCGATCATTACTGTAGCACCCTTGTTTGTTTTATGGTTTGGTTATGATCTGTTGCCTAAAATAGTAATTGTGATCTTGATGTGTTTCTTTCCCATTTGCCTTAGTTTTCTGTCTGGCTTGCTTCTTGTTGATCCGGCCGAAATTGAACTTATGAAAACACTTTCTGCTACTCCAGCCCAAATATTAACACATTGTGCTGTTCCATCTGCTCTTCCTTCTTTTTTTTCTGGTTTAAAAATCTCAGCTACTTACTGTATCACAGCAGCTGTCATTGGTGAATGGTTAGGAGCAAAAGCAGGTCTGGGAGAGCTAATGAGACGCTCTATGCACTCATATTCCGTAGATCTTACTTTTGCTGCGATTATCATTGTATCGTTTCTTAGCATCTGTCTTTTATGGCTCATTCAACGAATTGAGCAAAAAACACTTTTTTGGAAAGAAGGTTCTTCATGAAAAAATTGCTTTCTATTGCTTTATTATTTTGTTTTTCTGTCACCATTTTTCAAGGTTGTAAAACATCTTCAACTCTTACGAACATAAAGGTACTTCTTGATTGGGTACCAAATACAAATCATTCTGGTCTCTATGTTGCTCTAGAAAAAGGATTCTACGAAGAAATGGGTTTACATGTTGAAATAATCCAGGCCAATGAAGGAGGAACTTCGCAATTGATTGGTGCAGATCAAGGAACATTTGGGATCAGCTACCAAGAAGAAGTCACATTTGCTCGAGAAAAAGGAATCCCTGTTAAGGCAATTGCCACAATACTACAGCATAACACTTCAGGGTTTGCTAGCCCCGTTGAAAAAAACATTCAAACCCCTAAAGATTTTGAATACAAAACGTATGGTGGATGGGGATCACCCGTAGAGATAGCTACTTTACAAGCTTTAATGGAAAAATACAACGCAGATTTTAGTACACTAGACATTGCAACCATTGGTGCAGTTGATTTTCTGACGGCAACGCAAAAAGTTGTCGATTTTGCTTGGATATATTATGGTTGGGATGGAGTAGCTGCGGAACAAAAAAATATAGATCTTAATTTTATTGATGTAGGAAAAGAGCATGAAAGCCTTGACTTTTACACTCCCGTCATCATTGCAAATGATGATTTTATTCTCTCCAATTCTGATCTTATCAAAAAGTTTTTAGAAGCCACACAAAAAGGATTCTTATTCTGCATTGAAAATCCTGATGAAGCAGCAAATATTCTAATGAAATACACTCCCGAATCAGACCCAGAAATGATATTGGCTAGTCAAAAATGGGTAAATAATTATTATATTGATTCACCGACTCCTTGGGGTTTTATGGAACAGCAGCGATGGGATCTTTATACAACTTGGTTGTTGGATAATGGGCTAATAGAAACAATGGTGGATGCATCCGACATGTTTACGAATGAATTCTTGCCATAATAGTCCCGCACTTAGCGTTGATGATATAACTTTTTTTTGGAAAGATCAGCTTGTTCTTGAAAATATCTCTTTTCAAGTATCTTCCCAAAGTATTGTGTCGATATTAGGACCTAGTGGTTGTGGGAAAAGTACACTTTTACATATCCTAGCTGGTCTATTACAACCCAATAGTGGAAATGTGTGGGTCCATCAAGAAAATGTCACTTATAAAACCGGATTAATGAGTTATATGCAGCAAAATGATCTGTTATTTCCATGGAAGACTATTCTAGAGAATGTTGCTTTACCCCTCATCCTACAAGGGGTACAAAAAAAGAAAGCTCTGGATAGGGCAGCACAATATTTTTCCATGTTTGGGTTAGAAGGTTACGAAACATATCTACCGAAAGAACTTTCTGGTGGAATGAAACAAAGGGCAGCACTTCTCAGAACCCATATGATGGGCAAGTGTATCATTTTATTGGATGAACCATTTGGTGCTCTTGATTCTCTTACCAGAAGAACCATGCAGAAATGGTTATTGGATATGTATGAGACTTTGAACAGTACTATTATTCTAGTTACCCATGACATCGAAGAAGCTATCTATTTGTCTGACGAAATATTCATTATGTCTTCTCTTCCGGGTAAAATTACTCAAACGATCATGATTTCAACACCTAGAGAAGAAAAGAAAAAAGAAAACTTCCTGAACCAGGAACTTTATACACAAAAAAAAGAGATCTTACATCTATTAATACAAGACCCTTAGATTCTTTTCATTTATTGTGGTTTTTTTGCTAAAATAACCCTATTCAGACATGGAGGTTGAAAATGAAAAAATCTCTTGCGTTCTCTTTAGTAATGATTATTTTTTGTTCTTTTTTTTCACTCGCTTCTTTTGGTTCGGAAAAGCAATACTCCTTCGAGATAGCTCCCCGTGAATTTGCTATTTTCCAAATCCAAGACACTGAAGTTGTTCCTTTCGAAACCTATACATACGCCATTCCTGAAACTACTCAAAAAGCAGTTCAGGCGTCTCCTTCATGGCTTCAACAAGAGCTCACAAGAACATTTCAAGATCTTGATCGAAGACCAGTTCAAATTGAAGGAAAATCTAAACCTGCATTTGGAGATGTTAACCACGATTCCTTTCGAGATCTTGTGTTAATTTCTTCTACTGGTGAATGTAACGTTTATCTTGATCAAGACTTCCCATTTCAATATTGTATAAGAAAAGAAACATCCTTTCTCCTTCATCTCCCCGACAATGATCCTTCAGAAGAAAAGCCTAATTCTTTTTACTCCCCCTCGCTCTTCGACATCAATCAGGATGGATTTGATGATTTGTTCTTTGGTTACAGCAATTGCATCTATTATTGCAAGAATAGTAGCACGGAAGAAGAAATTTCTTTTGATTCAGCCATATTGATCTATACTCCCCCTGTTCCAGAAGAAGATCCACCATCAGATCCCACTGAAGAAGATGAGGAAAAAGAAGAAGAGCAACCTGAAGCATTTTCTCCATTCGTCTTTTCACTGAATGAAACCCCTAGTATAGTAGTTGGTAAGAAAGATGGCACCTTGTTTCTTCTGTCATTTGAAAAACAAGAAGATGAATCCTTCCTTTGGATTGAAAACCCCGCCTATTTTGCAAGCTGGAACGAACATTGGCAGGAAGAACCTGAAAAAGAGGGAGTTGCAGTGTATGATTATGCAACCCCAAGCATTCTCCCCCTTGGTAATGCACATCCATCTTTACAGCTCATGTGCATAGGTTCTGCCTCTGGAAATTTCTCATTCTTCCTTATTCATACTGATTCTATGTTGCCCCAAGTTCAGACCACACAGATGTTCTCTCCCTTTGAAACACCTCAATGGACATCTCCAACATTTGAGGACATCAATCGAGATGGTAGAATTGATTTTGTCTTTGGAGCTGCTGACGGAAAAATCTATACCATTATGAATGATGGAAATTCTATGCAGATGTCGTGGAATCCTTTAAACAGCAGAGCGGAATTGAATAATTTAAAGAACTTCTTTGGTGGTATAGGTTTTCACAGGGCATATGATGCACTATATTGCGTAGGGAACAATACGAATCTTATTGAAAAAGTATCTACCTTCATTCTGGAAGTAGATCCGCTATACCAGGACGAAATAGTCTACTGTATAGCTAATTTTCAAACTACCGATATTGTCCAATACTTTCAAACAGGAATTCAGGATGTCCTTATAGAAAACGCGAAAGGGATTTATGACATAGCACAACAAGTTAATTATTGCTCCATACTGGAAGAAGATGGTTATACCACTCTCCAATACAAAACTTGGTTTAATTCTGATGGTGAAAAAACAGACCATGTCATTGAAGAAATCCTTCCCAAGGAAATTTACTACAATTACCTTGTAATGATGAATCGATATTTATTGGTTCCCACTCGCTGGGAAAGTTTTTATGAAAAAAACTTTTATCGTACCTATCTTCCCTATGACAAAACTTATGTACATGGAGAAGAAGAAGAAAAAACTGATAAGAAACCTTCCTCTGTAACACTTTTTGAGAGAGTGAAGGATGCTGAAACCCTATACGATGCAGCATGGCATATTATGTTTTGGCTTAAAGATGATATTGGGGGTGTTTGGCATACCGGCGAAAAGCCTCCTGGATGGTACAACATTTATCACAATCTCTTAAACAAAGAAGTTGGCATTTGGTGTGGAGAATGGTCCATCATCTACGAAGCGTGTGCCCGTGCAATGAATATTCCTACTATCATCATTATTGGACTGGGTGAAGATCATCAGTACAATAATTTTTATGATTATGGTTGGCACCATGTAGATCCATCAGCTGGTGAGAGTGGGAACACTGGAACGTGGGAGCCCTATATTGGTAACTCTCTCATCTATTATGAAAAATGGGGGAAACGCATTTTTAGCTGGCCTATGGAATGGGAAGGAAATGGTAAGTATGACCATGTATGGAGATCTGCACTTCCTTACAATCCTCCAGAAAAGTTATCAAATCTTTCCTTTACTGTTGTTGACAAAAACCACCGTCCAGTAGAAGGAGCTAGAATTGAACTATGGAGTCATTGGCCAATGGAGAATAATTATGTACCCGTTCCTTTCCCAAGTGCATTTGGCTATACAGACAGTCTTGGGACAAGTTCTATTCAAAAAGTAGGTCATCAAAATTTCACTTGTGTTGTAACAAGTCGAATTGGAACATCATCATTCTATATCCCTTTGCGCGATGCTGATCATACTCCTGACCTATCCTATTCTGTGGTGCTGTCTGAAGCAATCCAACCTCTTTATCGATATACCAATGCAGCAGAACCAAATTTCATCGTCGATGCAATTGATCCACTTCGTATCCCTGTTTCAGAAGAATATCCAGAACCATTTTTTGATGAAGAGAAGCAATTGTATTACTGCCCAGTTTCACTTTTAACGGAAGTTGGCTGTAGTGTGAAAATAGAAGAAAACACTGTAACCATAAAATCAGATGCACATACACTGATTGTAAAGACTGAGGAAACTGCAGCAATATTGGATGGAAAAGAGATGGAACTTTTAGAACATCAAGTACCCATCTGGTACAATGATACAGTATATATTTGTTTTGAGACAACTTTACTTATTGAAGTCGATACTCGTTTCAATGAAATGCAAAAACAATATGTATTGTATATACTTTTTTCGCGTCTATGCTCAATCCAATTTGATAAGATCCAAGCAATTCAGAAAAACCATCATTGGATTGATGGTTATACCACAATTTTAGAGTACATTGATTATTGGAAACCACATGTAGGGTCTTTTGATTGTATCATTTTGTCAGAGAATGAGCTTTGGAACTTACTTCATGGAGAATCCGTTAGACAGTGTGATTGGACGACGATAAACAACACTGATGAAAAACCTTCCTTTGGTAGCACATTGCACAAAGAAGGAAATTACTATATCATCCTAGTGAATCCTAATTTTGCAACAACATTATCTGGAGAGATCTCTTTCCAAATACATCCATAGTAGAACCCCCTCCTGGTAGTAAATCTATTGGCGGGGGGTTTATGTCTTAATAATCGGTAAACCGATACTTCCCTGGGGAAGTACGCATATAGTTTTTGATCGAGTTTGTTGGGATACAAACTCCTGAATATTCTGTATTTTGCTCATAAACAACTGTGAAGTTTCTTCTTCTGAAAAAGTACTGTAAAGGAAGATGCGATATTGTGAGCCCAAATTGGCCAGATGATAAAGTTTATGAAGGCCAAATAAGAATTGTGTATGAATTTCTTCCGAAATTCTTTCAATTGATAATTTTCTATGTGCTTGCTTTTCAAACTCACTATGACCCCATTTTTCAGAACATTCCGCAATAAACAGAATATCTCCACCTCTTTGTACTGCCCTGGAAGACATTTCCAATGCTTTATGTGCTTGGTACATATTGATATCTTTTGGATATCCTCCAGCAGAAACAATCAAAAGATCAACTTTCTGAGAAAGGATGATCTTGTTCCATTGTAAAAAGAGATCAATTCCTTTTTTCCAAGATATAATAGGATCCCCCGTAACAATACCACATATTTCTTGATTTGAGTTTCCAATAAGATGAATGCTAAAATCTAAAGAACACAATCGTAAAGAATCCATCAATTCTTCATGTACAGGATTGCCATCTAGTTGCCCCATATTAGATTGAGGATGTAGCATTTTGGAATGATTCTTATATATTGATTCTCGGTCAGCTACACCCGGAAAAATACTTTTTCTTCCCCCTGAAAAACCAGCATGGTAGTGATAAAGAATCTCACCAATAGAAATACGAATATCTGCGTTTACTACCACTGCATTTAATCGTAAATGCGTACCTGTGGAAAGAATACCCACTGGTATCAAATCATCTGAATCACAATCATGACTGACAATGCGAAACCTTTGTAAAACATCTCCTCCAAAAATATGAAGCAATTCATTTTGAGTAGGCGCTCTATGGGTTCCTGTTGCGATTACAATGGTAATTCGATCTGGTTGCATACCACAATGGAGGAGAAAAGGCAGGATTACATCCAATACTTTTTTGGTGGGAGTCGAACGAGTAGCGTCGTTTACAATGATAGCGATAGAAGGATTTGATTTTTTTGAAAGAATAGTATCCAGAGGAATGCCAGATGATGGTGAAGATAGTAATGAAAGAAGAGTAGATGGAAAATCATTTAAACTTGTAGTTTCTGGCACAGAAGGAATGAGTAGATGTGTAGAATCAGAAATGGTACAACATACATCCTGCCTTCCATAGGGAAGTGTAATTTTCATGAAAGAGTCAGATTCCTTTTTGGGGAAATGATAGTGTAAAAGTAGTCCCTACACCCAACTCAGAGGAGATCTGTAAATTCCCTCCATGAAGTCTTGCCAATTGTTTAGCAATCGCTAATCCAAGTCCATTACCTTGTCTTCTTTTATATTGATCGTCCAGCTGAATCAATGGGAAGGGTCGAAAAATGGAAAGTAAACCATGCTGTGATATACCTATACCTGTATCTTTGATCTCAATAATCACTTCTTTATCTTTGATATAGCAAGTGGTGACAATATCTCCATGATCTGTAAAAGTAATACAATTGTTCAGCAGATGCATTAATAGAGCAACCATTTTGTCACGGTCGTACAACATGATCGCCTTTGGTACAACTTCATCAAAATACACCCGCAAGCCCTTTTTGTCTGCTTGCATTCGAGCAACGGATAACGTTTCTTTGATGGTTTTAATAATATCTTCTTCTTCTTTGTTAAACTCAACATTCCCTTTGGTTAAATCGGTATACTCCACAATATCTCTGATCAAAACGTTCATTTTTTGAGTATTGTGAATTGCCATATCGCATAAGCTAATCTGTTCGTCATTCAATTCACCAAAAGATTCCTTCTTCAACATATCTACAGAAGCTTTTATGTTGGCAAGAATTCCTCGAAATTGATCCGACATCGCATGAACAACTTTTGAATCCTCCTTGCACTGAGAAGAATTGATTACAACTGAATAAATTGATCGAATCAACTCAAAACTACTGAGTCGGTTTTTCATAAGAATATCTTTTGCTCCGATTTTATACAGTCGAAAGATATCCTTTGTTTGAACTGCATCCACAAGTGCTATCACAGGAAGAGTTGGGCAATGAGAAACATAGGTTGACAAGGTTTCATATTCAGAGTATTCTTTCATTACTAAATCAAGCAAACACGCTTGGAATGGTTTTGAGTGGGATAAACGAATACCATCATCCAATCTGGATGTCCAAGATATCTCGAAATCAATGTTATCTATACCCTGTAAAAGACTTTCGATTAGCCTGGCGTTCCCGGCATTCTGCTCAATCAATAGTATGGTTAAATTCGCCATTTGTTTATTCATTTTTCTTATTCCACATTCTTTTTTATATCACGTTTGAGTATAATTAGCAACGTATTCAGAACATTTATTGTTTTTTTTTGGAGTGTAGTATGGCCAAAAAATTAGATCGATCAATTGGATTGTTTTCTGCTGTTAATATTGGCATTGGAACAATGATTGGGTCGGCTATTTTTGTTTTGGTTGGGACAAGTATGGATCTAGCTGGCCCTTCTGCATTTATTTCCGTCGGTTTAGCTGGTATTGCTGCCATCTTTACAGCATTCTCTTTTGCGGAATTAGTTACAGTTATTCCTACTGCAGGAGGGGGATATGTATACGTTAAAGAAGCAAGTCATAATGGAGTTTTGGGTTTTCTTACAGGATGGGCTTTCTGGTTAGGTTATGCAATGTCCTGTGGCCTTTTCGCAATTGGATTTGGAACATTTGTTTCTTATTTTTTCCAACAAATAGGGGTCCCTTTTCCTCCTTCTATCGCATCGTATGGTCTCATTATAGCGTTTGTAGTGATCAATATTCGAGGAGCAAAAAACTCCACCGAAGTCCAAAATTGGATTACATCGATCTTATTACTCATTCTCTTTGCCTATATTGGGTTTGGAATATTCCATATTCAACCTGATAAACTCACACCTTTATTTCCAAAAGGACTGAAGGGAACAATAAGTAGTATCAGTATCTTATACATCACCTATATCGGTTATGGATTGATTACTACAATGAGCGAAGAAGTAAAAAATCCAGAAAAAACAATTCCAAGATCTATATTCATTTCCACCATTATTGTTGTTGGGATAAAGACACTAGTGTTTTTCATCGCAGCTGGAATTGTTTCTTGGACCATGCTTACCCCCACATCTACAAATACCCCCATGATTGATACTGCGGTAATATTAGTGGGTCCTTGGGGTGGATATCTTTTTGCCTTTGCAGGTTTGCTGGCAACAGTTTCAAGTATAAACACAGCAATATTGGCCTCTTCGAGAACATCCTATGCTCTCAGTAAAGATAGACGATTTCCAAATGCTTTCAGTACAATTAATAGGTTTACAAAAACACCAGTTTTAAGCATTCTGATGGCGGGATTGATTGCAGCTATATCAACGTCACTGCAGAATCTTGAAAGAATCTCAACCATCACTGCTCTTTTTTCTCTCATTGGATATAGTTTTGTAAACATTGCTGTCATACAGTTGCGAAAACAAAAACCTGCTGCAAAAAGAGCGTTTAAGGTGCCATTTTTCCCTTATTTTCCTGTTATTGGGACTGTAATCAATGTGATACTAATCTTTCAACTCATCGGATCTGATTATGCCTCTGTGTTCTCCTCTCTCGGTATACTCCTCTTAGGAGCTCTTTATTATTACATCCTGTATCCAAGAATTCAAAACCTTCCCAAAGGGATAAGCCCGGCTGTTTTGCCAACAATTACTCCTAAAAGTCTTGATTACTGCAAAGATCAGTACAATATTCTTCTTCCACTAGGAAATCCAAAAACTGCTGAAGCACTTCTCCATATGTCCTTTATGATCGCCAAAGGTAGCCTTTGTAGTGCTGTTACACCCATTCATGTAGCTGAGCTACCAGATGCAATCCCCATCAATTCAAAATATACTGAATTTAAAAGTATCTTAAATAATTTTGAAGCATTGAATACAGTTACGCAAAAAGTGTCCAAACAATACAATATGGAAACAGAAGCTCTTCTTATTTACTCTAGAAAACGAACAGAAGCAATCGATCATTTTGTGAAAGAAAATGATGTCGACTTTACTCTTATTGGTTGGCACAAATCTGGTTTGGCATACAACATGTTAAACGGTATGGTACCCCATCTGTTAAAAAGTACTATTCCCTACATTGGCATCTATCGGCCAGTCCAAGGACATACTGAAAAAATTCGTAGAATATTGTTTCCCTACTCTGGAGGACTGTATTGTAAAGCTTCTGCTTCCATTATAAAAAGAATTGCAGCTGCAAACAATTCCTTTGTTACTCTTCTTAACATTGTCGACAAAGATAGTTCTTTTGAAGAAAGAATTGAAATACAGCAAGTATTCCTTAAGTCTCTCCAATCTTTGCATGTAAATGGTGAGATAAAAACAATTGAAAAAAGTACTATGTCCAGAACAAGTATCATTATTGAAGCTTCAGAAGATTACGATTTACTCGTCTTAGGTATGGAAGCTGGATGGGGAATACGAGAATCTGTAACTGGTTTTTCAACCGATACTGTAACAGAACATTCTCATTGCAGTGTTCTATTAATCCGAGAAGGTTCTCTGGTCACCAATTCAAGATTTTTTAGACGAATTCTTGACAGTATCAACCGTATCTAACTTCGCATGGGGATATTTGACACAGTAGTTCCTAGCGATGCAAAAACGATTTGTTATTTTAACTTGCCTGCTTGGGGACACATTTACCCCACCCTTGATCTTGTCCGATCTCTAACCAAGCAACATCGTACAGTGTACTATTTTTCAACCTCAGCATTTCAAAAATGCATAGAAGATATAGGGGCAATCTTTGTAGACTTGTATTCATTTTGGACTCCTAGTATGGGATTAGAATTTCAGCATTTGGACCAAATGTTACTGAAAGCAAGTAACTATTACCTAGAAACCATCGGATACTCGTTAGAAGCAAGCTATCATATTGTTTCCCAACTTGACTCAAGGAAAAACAAGTGGAAACCAGATATGATTCTCCATGACAATTGCTGCTTGTGGGGAAAATTGTTAGCAATATTATGGAATACTCCTGCAATATGTACATATTCTACCTTTGTATTGCAATCCGGTTATATTCGACACATACCTTTCCTGTGGTTTTTGGATGAATGGAAAGGATACAAAGGAATTTTCCGCTTCATCAAGTATTTTCTGCAATTTCGTTATCGATTCCCAAAACTACCCATATTTGTTCAAGATATGGTCATCAATAAAGAAACCAAGAATATTGTTTTTCTGCCTCATGAGCTTCAGATGCAATCAAATCTTCTACATCATCAATACTATTTTTTCCCACGGACAAACGACTTCCGTTCTACAGAAGAACGCTTTTTTTCAAACCCAGAAAAACCTTTTCTATATGTTTCACTAGGAACTATTCACAAACAAAATCGTATACTACTGCAGAGAATGATCTGGATTTTATCTCAATTACAAATCCCATCAGTTATCTCTGCTGGAGAGCATTACGAATCTTTCTGTAATCCGTCTCCCAACACCATACAGCTTTTTTCGTTTGTACCACAAATCCAGATTCTACAAAATTCTTACTGTAAAGGTTTTGTATCTCATGGTGGTATGAATAGTGTAGTTGAGGCTTGGTCAAACAAGGTTCCACTGTATATCATCCCACAAACATTGGAACAGTTACTTACGGGGATACATATTCAAGAAATCCACGGGGGTTTTGTTATTCAAAGAAAAAACCCATCTTATGACTGCTTATACGATTTTCTTTGTCAACACTTACATCCCCAAGGTGTTTCTTCGATTCTCTAGGTGAATCCTAGTTACCGTTTGCGTTTCATTCCTTCCAAGAAAAGATATACTGGTATTTCAATGCTTTAAAAAGGAATGGGTATGTTACTAAAAAAACAATCAATACATATCATTAGCTTTGATATTTTCAGAACCTTGGTAGACTTGGACAGCAGAGCTCCCAAGGTGTATGAGAGGATTTTTCTTGCAAAAGGAAAACCATCACAAATTCGACGTTTTTGGTCTGATATTGGACACCGATACAGAATTGAATTGAGTCATTCACTTTCCAAAGAAAGATACGAGGGCTTTGCCCCACTTTTTGTAAGAGTCATGGAATGGATAAAAAACAAATATAACCTTACTGGTTCTGCTGAAAATTATAAAGACATCCTAATCGAAGAAGAGAAACAATCTTGCTTATTCCCAGATGCTCTTGAAACCATCCATGCTCTATCAAAGCACTTTACACTTTGTGTTGTGAGTGATACTGACCCAGATATGGTAACATCAATCTTGCCATCAATTCCAATACAGAAAAAATTTCTATCCTACGATCATCAAGCCTACAAAGAAGATCCTCAAAACAAACTTTTTCAAGCTGTAATTGATGATTTTAAAGTCTATCCTACTCACATATTACACATTGGTGATTCTTATTCAGACGTTATTGGATCAAAACGATTGAGCATGAATAGTGTCTGGATCAATCGTTACAAACCGTGGTATTGGTGGAAACACAAAGACATTAAACCAGATTATACCATCACTGCCCTTAAGCAGTTGATTCGGTTATTCTGAAATGAATACAATTGAAGTTGCAATATATAATCCCACCCTCTAAGGATAGGTTTTCGTGAATCAAAACAATAACGCAAATCAAAATCAAGCTTATCTCCTTGGCGAGGAAAAAATAAAAAAATCCCTATTAACTTTATCAATTCCAGCCATAATTGGAATGTTGATCAATGGCATATATAGCTTAGTAGACACCATATTTGTTGGACAAAAAATTGGTACCATGGGAATTGCTGGTCTAGCTGTTTACATCCCTATTTTGACCCTTATTATGGCGGTTTGCAGTATGCTGGGCATTGGGGCTGGATCATACTTTTCAAGATCTTTTGGAAAAAAGGACATTGAAACTACCAATCGTATAACCGGTAACACAATCATATTAAGTCTCCTTTTTGGAGCAGTGTTTGGAATTTTTGGCTTCTTCTTCGCAGAACCCATTTTAATGCTCTTTGGTGCCACCGATACAATCCTTCCGTATGCTTTGCCCTACACGAAAATGATGTTTGTTGGAACCACTTATTTTCCATTTGTGATCGCAATGAACAATCTTTTAAGAGCAGAAGGTAACGCAAAAAATGCAATGACTGCAATGCTGATTGGAGCTATTGGAAACATTATTTTAGATTGGCTATTTGTTTTTCACCTTGACATGGGGCTTGCAGGCGCAGCAATCGCTACCAATATTGCAAAAGGACTTTCTGTGATCTACATGATTTGGTATTTCCAATGGAGTGGGAACACCATGGTTCGTCTTAGATGGAGACATTTTCTATTAAAAGTAGCCATTATGAAAGAGATTTTTTCCATCGGTTCTTCAAGTTTTGCGATGAATATTGCGGGAACAATTACGATCTCCTTAACTAATTATTTCTTAGGTGCCTTTGGAGGAGATATCGCCATTGCTTCGTATGGACTTATTTATCGAATTCTCATGTTAGAGGTTATGGCTTTAATTGGTCTTGTTCAAGGTCTTCAACCTCTTATTGGTTTTAACTACGGTGCAAAAAAGATTGAAAGAGTTCATCAAGCAGTCAAGATAACTGTTCAATGGACTTTTCTCATCGGTTTTATTGTGATGGCAATTTGTGAGTTGTTTCCTTCACTGGTAATTCGAGTATTTTCTTCAGATCCACTATTGATTCAATATGCCGTGCTACCTTTGAGAATCATCATGATATCAACCATTTTTATTGGAATCCAGATGACATACACTGTCTTTTTCCAATCACTAGGATTTGCAAAAACTGCTTTCTTTCTTTCCATACTCCGACAAATCATTCTCTTTATTCCTTTTCTTATTCTGTCTTCGACAGTTTTCCGCTTTGGCGTAATTGGGATTTGGATATGCTTTCCTTTATCGGACTCTTTATCTACCCTTATCTCTGTCATAATATATCGTAAAAAAACTACCGCGTTGCGTCTCTTTTATGCACAAAATGTGTAACTTTAATAAAGTCACACAGTAGTAGTATTGTAAGGTTTCCCTCCCATTTAACCTTAACCATCAAAGTAAGACTCGGTTTTTACGAACCGAGTCTTATCAATTCTTCTTATTGAAACGACGTGGAATGAATCATTCCATCTAAAAGGTAAATGCAAGATCCAACATCGGACATATCGACAACACCGACTGGACTATGCCCGTATCGAGTAGGAATAGAAATACCGCAGCTGGGAACACCTTTTTCAAATAGATGTATAGCACCAGCATCTGTGCCCCCACGAGCTAAGACTTCTCGTTGATATTGTATTTGATGTGAACTTGCATAAGAACATAAAAATGTAACCAATGTGTCATCGCATACAACACTTCCATCCATTACCTTGATCGCAGCACCTTTACCTAATTTTGTATATCCATTAGCTGCTCCAGGGGTATCAAAAGACCCTGTTATATCTACAGCAACACCAATATCGGGTTTACAGGTGTTAACAGCTACTTTTGCACCACGCAGTCCTAATTCTTCTTGTACGGAAAAAACAAAAAATACATCATGCATAGGAGGAGACTCCATTTCAGATAACACTCTCATCAGGATGTAACACCCAATACGATCATCGATGGCTTTAGAAGATATCAATCTACCTGTCAAAGGAGTAAAGGTGCCAACATAAGCAGCAGGTTCACCAATATCAACCAAAGACAATGCTTCTTCTTTAGATGACGCTCCGATGTCTACATAAAGTGAAGCAAAATCTTTGTCGTCTTTTTCTTTTTCAGTAGGAAGAACAATGCCAATTACACCTTTTCGAAACTGGATTTTTTGGTAAACCGAAACTTTATTGCTAATTCCTCCCATATAACGGACTTTTAAGAAACCTTTATCTGTTACATCGGTAACAGCAAAGCCAATCTCATCCATATGAGCTGAAACCATAATTCTCTTTTTCATGGGATGGTCCGATCCCTTTTTTAAAACGATTAGGTTCCCAATATGATCTATATAAATATCGTCTGCAAAAGGCTTACAAAAGGAATGAATAAAATCACAAACAGGTTTTTCAAAACCACTTACTCCAAAAACTTGAGTCAAATCATCTAAGTACATTTTCACACTCCCAGAAAAATAGAGATTTCTATTTCATTGTAACATACCGAAACGAAAAATGATGTATTGTAATCGCTACAAATTAATTTATACCATAATCCATGAACACAGAGGCGTTTCACTACATTCAAGCAAATTATCGTTGGAATTTTATTGTTAATGCAATTGATGAAGCCTTTTGGGTTTTATCAAACAATTTAGCTTCCATCATCACGCTTCTTCCAGTTTTCATTGAAAGACTGGGAGCATCCAATGTTGTTATAGGAATGATCCCTGGATTAGCTTTCATATGCGTTATGTTACCTGGTATAATTAGTGCGAATTTTGTAGAAAACAAACCAAATAAATTGGCATTTGTGAAGAAAATTACATTGTGGGAACGTTTTCCTTTCGTTGTATTGGCCCTTAGTGCACTCTTCCTTGCCATTCCATATCCCACTTTAACAATATGGATTTCTGTGATATGTGTAGTTTTAATCTATGGAACATCGGGTATAATTCAGCCTGCATGGTTAGGATTCATAGCAAAAGTAACTCCCAGTCGAAAATTAGGTAGCTATTTTGCAGCAGGCAATGGTTTGGGAGCACTTTTAGGAATTGGGGGTTTTGTTTTAGCAGCCTATTTACTGGATGCTTTTTCATTTCCCTTGAACTATTTTTTATTGTTTTCCTGTGCTTCTGTGGCAGTTTTCATCTCTTGGTGGATGTTGCTATTGGGACGGGAACCAAATGTAGAAGAAAAAGAAACAAAAACTTCCTCCATTGATTTTTTTAAAGCCCTTCCGGTAGTATTAAAAAATGATGCCTCCTTCACACACTTTATCATCGTACGAAATCTGCAATGTTTAGGATCCATGGCGACCACATTCTTTACTGTTTATGCAATTAAATCTTTGCAATTTGCAGACTCTTCAGCTGGACTTTTATCAATTTTTCTGGCGTCATCGCAATCTTTTTTCTTTTTTGTATGGGGATATCTTGGTGATCGAAAGAGTCATAAACTTGTCCTCACTATTGCATCTTTAGGACTCATTTCCACATCTCTCATTCTCCTTTTTTGCCAGTCTTGGGTTGCTCTATGCATTGTTTTTATCATGTTAGGAATTTATTATAGTGGTATTGGATGCAGTGGATTAACTCTTCTACACAATATGGCACCACAAGGACGATATCCTACCTATATTGCGCTGTATAATGCACTACAAGTCATCAGTGCATTTGTTGCACCTGTCATTGGCGGGTGGATTTCTGAAGTATATGGTTGGAAAACCATGTTCGTAGTTGCTCTAATACTTAGTGTTTTAGGATTCATATGGTTGCTGTTGTTTGTTAAAGAACGAAGGAGTAAATGGAATGAAAAACCCCAAATCATCTAGCATTGTAAATCCTTTTCAGTGGTTTTCAGAAGCATTTGTAATGCTATTCGCTCGAATCGAAAATGTCCTATACTTGTCCATTCCAGTTAACCTTCTGAAAGTTATATTATTTGCAGGAGTTACAAGCATCTTGCCAAAGCTCATTGGAAATGCTCTCTATGGAATCTTTTTGATGATTGCAGTTTTTATCGCTATTTATTTCATTAACTCCTACATTACTCTCATTTACGCTGTATTCTTATTAAACAAGAATTCTTCATTATCACAAAGTGTAGCAAAGATAAAAACTTCATATCGAATGGTGCTGTCTTCGGATTTATTCTTTTTGCTGATTTCTTCGTTCATCTATATACCACTAATTACGATTAACAATATGATCCAACAGGTAGATTTTCTGCACGAAATATCCATATCTACTGTTTTGATTGTCTCCTATGGTGTGTTTGCACTACTATGGTTCTGTTTCTTCTTTGTCCCCTATCATAGTTCTATTCGATTGTTTTTAATACACGATTCTACCCTCCGATTAGTGGTCTGGAAAAGGGGGTATCAAATGTATTGGAAGAACTTTCTTACGATATTTATTTATTATGCTTGCTTTGGCATATTGTATATTCTTCTTACAAATAGCCTTTCGAATTACTTGTATTTCGAAATTCTGATGATGGTATTGATTCCATTCCAAGCTTCTCTTGATGCAGCTTCATATGAGAAACTTAAAACAACCTATGGAACGATTTTTGGCAGTAGGAACCCTGATAGGGGTTCCTGATTTGGAGGGCAATAGAAAGAATGATCTTTCATGATTATTGTACACAATCTACTTAGAAAATTGGTTACAAATTAGTAAAGGATGGCAACGATGAACAACAACACATTTATTAGCGAATTACCTACCCTGATGAAAAAGCTGATGGCAGGACAAGTAATCCTCTCGTCGAAAATTTTAGATCGATTTGCTGGAATGACAATCGCTTGGGGATTTTTTGGTAATATGTGGAATCAGTTGTATTTTACTGCTGCCGTTAGACCCTCTAGGCATACCTTTTCAATTATTCGGCTATCCAAATCTTTTACAGTCAATTTTTTTAATCCCGGATTTGACAAAGAACTTCGTTATTTCGGAAGTACCAGCGGGTACAATGAAAACAAATTCTGTACGAATGCCCTTCATATTGATACAGCATTTTTAGAGCACTTTTCCGCTCCCATTATTGAAGCCCATTATCTCATTGAGTGCAAAGTAAAAAATGTCCACCCAATTGACGCTTTCCAGGTAGGAGAACAAATCGATATTATGAAGTTTTATCCCGAAAACGACGACTACCACATAATGCTCTATGGAAGAATTGATACTATGGTGAAACGTGTGTAGCCGGATTCAAATTTGCGAAGAATTAGGCTTTTGCGGTGGTGTTCGAAATGCGGTTTGGAAATCTGTTTTAAGTATTGAGAGAAATAAAGAAATCATTATTTTTGGAGACCTGATTCACAATGATAGAGTGTTGCATGAGCTTCACTTGAACAATGTTCAGATTGTTAAAGATCTGCAACACATTCATCCATACTCTCGAGTAATTATCCCTGCTCACGGTATAACAAAAGAAAGCGTAGCATTACTGCATGAAAGAACTCAGGATATCATTGATATGACATGTCCAATGGTTGTAAATATGAGAAATAAATTGATCCATTTATCTCATATTTGCGACTTGGTCATTTTACTCGGACGGAAGAATCATACCGAGATTGTTGGTGCTATAAGCTTTTCTCAAAAAAACAAAATACTAGTTATTGAATCACTGCAAGACCTTGCGACCTCAGATACTCTGAATCAAATTCTGAAACATACTCCCAAATGTAAAGTTGGACTAATCAGTCAAACCACTGCTTCTAGCAACGAATTTAACATAGTCCAGCAATGGTTAACTGCTAAAAACAACATCTCCATCCATATTGAAAACACTCTGTGTCCAACAGTTATCAAAAGACAAAAAAATGCAGATAAATACGCTCGTATCTCTGATGCAGTCATTGTCGTAGGAGATCGGAGAAGTTCCAATACCTTCAGCCTGTACGAAATTGCTCAATCCATCAACCCTCATTCCTATTTTGTGCCTAGTAACTCTCCCATGGTTTTTGAAGACAAAGAAACTCTTTTAAAGGCCAAAAGTATCTCAATTCTTGCTGGTACTTCTTCCCCTTATTATGTCCTAGATGAAACCGTTGAATCGCTCCAGCAAATTCTATCTGAACATAAAACAAAAGAAGCTGTCATTGTAATATATGGACCTACTGCAGTAGGTAAAACACAGTTCACCGAGATTCTATCCCAAAAGCTCACCAGTGAGATCATTAATTTTGATTCAATGCAGGTTTATAAACATCTCTCTATTGGAACTGCTAGACCAAATCAAGAACTATCAAATATTCCTCAGCATTTGTTTGGGTACATAGATCCAAATCAAAGAATATCTGTAGCAGACTATCAAAAGGATGCTATTCAGAAAATTCATAAAGTATTCCAGCACAACCGTATCCCTATTCTTGTCGGAGGAAGTTATCTGTATGCATCTTCTTTGATCGATGGTTTATTTGAAATGGAACAGGAAAAGAACTTTAGTGAAATACGACTCAGGCTTTTTCAGGAATGTCAAGAGATTGGTCTATATGAGATGTACAATAGACTTCTGCAAATTGATCCTCAAGCTGCTCAAAAAATACACTCCAACGATAAAAAAAGAATCTTACGAGCATTGGAAGTATATGAGCTTACAGGCAAACCAATCTCCCTGCTACAAAGAGAATCAACAAAGAAAGCCCCGTTCTTCTTTATAAAACTTGGGTTACTTCGAAGCCCGGAAGTAATCTACTCACGAATCCACAATCGAACCAAAACTATGTTTCGTCAGGGTTTACTAGAAGAAGTTCAGTGGCTCCTTGATTGTGGATACAAAGAAGCTCTTTATGAAATTAAAGCTCATGGATATCGAGAGTGTATTGAGTATCTAGAGAAAAAAAGAACATTAGAAGCAACAATGGAGTTAATGGAAAAGAATACTCGCCATTATGCGAAACGCCAACTTACATGGCTTAGGCAAAGATCAGATTTTCATCTTTTTAATCTTGACGCTTCCCCTGATGTTCAATCAATTGGTGGCTCTGCCCTAAAGATGATTGAAATGGCAAAAAAACACTCACAAATCCAAAATACATTCTATTAAACCTAAATCACTTGCAATATACAAAGTATTGGTTTTTTTTGGATGCAGTTGCATATCGTAAAAACTAGTATCGGGCATTCCTTGAATAGGAAACCAAACTTCTCCATCACGTAGTACATACAGGTAAAGTCCTCTATATAAATGTACAATGCAAGATCCTTCTTCGTTCATTGAAACAATATCGAACCCTGTTGGATAAGAAAATATTTTTTCTTCATATAGTTTTGAAAAATCGATTGTTTGTGTCCATGTTTCGCCAAAATCACTACTAATGAGAAGTTCTCCCTTCGTTGTAATCCCCCAAAGCACACCCGTTCTGGTGGAGTCAGCTTCTATTGACTGAATATCCTCTAGTTCTTGCATCATTTTCCAGCTTTTGCCTTGATCTTCACTTTTATAGATTTTTTTCTCTCCAAAATTAGTTTCACCGTGGCAATAGAGGGTAGTTTTATCGACTCTATCAAAACAAAGAGAAAGAATAGTGGTATCATTGTCAGTGTGCTCAAGTTTTTGCCATTGCAATCCTTGATCTACGGACATCCATAAACCATCTCCAGATGATAATTCTTCACCCTTTGTTCCCGCAAACCACAATAATGGATCCTGAGGATGTATCCAGACTTTATTAACCTGTGTCATAGAAGGAATAGTACTGATTTTCTCCCAAATTTGTGTATTTTTGTCCATTTTCATCAAAACATTATCTCTAACTCCGTACCATGTAGAAAAATCTTGCTTAGAACCAAAATAAAAATCAAAGGGGGGAGTATTGTTGAGTTCTTTCCATTCTTCATATGGACGGAAGAATTGATATGCTTTTTGATCTTTACTCATCAAAATCATTTCTTCTACCTCTAAAGGATGGATTTCAAAATTTACTATGGTTTTTGCACTGATTCCTTCGGATAAAGGGTTCCATTTTTGATCGGTCAAAAAATATCGGTACAGATTATGATTCGTTCCTGCAAAAATATACTGGTCTGAAAAACCGCTTACCAAAGAATAAACAGGTTCTTGTAAGGAGGGGATCGTCTCCCAAGAATAACCTTGATCTAGTGATTGCCATACTCCTTTTTGCGTCCCAACATACAAAATTCCTGTTCTGGTCAATGTTACATTGTATGCAGGAGATGTTAACGGGATTCCGGTTTCAAATTCCCATGTCTCTCCTTCATTCAAAGAACAAATCACTCCCCCTGGATAAAGCAAAACTATAAAAGATGTAGAAGATGGATGTATTACTATGTCCGACAGAAGACGATTTTTAAAGGTAGAAGAATTAATTGTCTTCCACTCCAACCCTTTGTCCTTTGTATAATATACATTTTTACCTGCTGATATAGCAAAAATAAAACGATCGTCAATATTGGAAATCGCTATTTTTTCTAACGGTGCTTCACCTTCTTGGCAGAGATAAAGCTGTTTCCATTGGTTTTGATTGTTATCTTGAACAAAAAGGCCTGATGCACAGGAAACAAAAATGGATCCGCTGGGATGAGTTATTAGTTGGTAATAAGGTGAAACCATATTTTTTGAAAAAGGAAGGACATTCCACTCTTCACCTAGATTGGATGATATATAAAGCGCATCTTGGTCAAGTATATAACAATATGATTGTAGTGTAGAGTGAAAGCATAGAGAGGTAATTCTAGAAGTTGGAAGAAGAATATGCTTCCACTGGGTTCCACCATCTTTTGTTATAAAAGCATGATTTGAGGAAGAAGCAAGGATAAATCTGGCATCATGACTGCTTGCAGCAATACAGTCAATTCTGCCCCCATATGGGCCATGACAGTGGTAAACACTCGATATGCTCTCGGAATACTCACTGTGTGTATTTAATTCCGGATTGTTACTTTTGCAGCCATACATGAACGATACTACAACAAACAAAAATAGAAAAGGAATCGAGTAAATTCTATACATTCTCATAAGTATCCCTTCGTAAAATCAAATTTATTTTTCATTATGGGTTGAAAATTCTGAATTTCAAGTACAATAGTAACTAGTGTCTTTTACTCTGCGGGGTGGAGCAGTCCGGTAGCTCGTCGGGCCCATAACCCGAAGGTCGGTGGTTCAAATCCGCCCCCCGCAACTTTACTTCTTCACAATCTTGATGAAAACTTGGATACTCATTATGGGAGTAACTTTCTTGCTCGTTTTACTTTTTTCTCCTCATTTTTCCATTATGGACTCTGTACTTCAATCCATATCTAGAGAGATAAAAAAATTGTGGGTTCCAGAAGAAGCAACTCTACCAATCGTCATTGACCAAAGAATTGTTCCAGAAAATTCAATCCAACAAGCATTAACAATTATCTCAATATGAATACTTACAATTCTTGTAGGAATCTTACTCTTGATTCTATCCTCTCCCATGTCTTTAAAAACAGCTTTTAGTGCTCAACTGAGTGCTGTTAGCAATAGTAGCGAATGCTTTTACGAAAACAAAAAAATAAACTTTTCCAGTTGTTTAGTTTTCCACAATAATAATCTTTTGTAAATCATGTTTCTGTGGTTTTATCAACACATAAAAAATGTTTTTCCACAGTTTATCCACTTTCTTTTTTTATCAAAACCAGTTATAATGCTACGATCTAAAGTTTATACGATATGAAAAAAGTTTTTCGGCTTGCATATTCAAGTTATGTAAGTAGAATGTGTATGCTAAATTTTATATGGAGGATTGATTATATGGCTCTTAGAAAAAAGTCAGGTATTGAAGAATCACGAAAAGCAATTCAGCGTCGTGAGCACAATAGATATTTCAAAACATCTATGCGCACAGCGATTAAGAAAGCCATTGAAGTAGCTGGAACTGAAAACGAAGATACTGCTATTCGTCGTGCATACAAAGTAATCGATAAATGCGCACAAAAGAATATTATTCACAAGAATAAAGCAGCAAATCGTAAATCCAAAATGATTATTGCCATCAAAAAGGCAAAAGCTTAGTTAAAGACTAGCTAAATACATGCTCTCAACTTGTTAGTTTTTTTCAATAAAAAGAACAAGGGCATCGCTTAATGACAGGCCGATGCCTTTTTTTCTATCTTGATCTATTTTAAGTAGCATGTTGTATCCATTTCGAGTGTTCTCATAAGGAATGTTGGACAATTGTTTTACTGCCATTTTCATACGATAGGAATGAATATAAGGCATTTTCTTCTCAATCTCATAAGCATGCATGCCTTTAGAGACATAAAATCCAGTTTCAACCAAAAAGGCAAAGTGATTCAAAAGATAGAAAAAAACCTCATCATAGCTTTTCCCATTTCGAATCAAATTGTCCAATGTATGAAATGCTTTCTCTTTCTCCCCGCTAACAATTGAGTCTGATAAAGAAAAAATCGCTTCCTCGATGGATGGTTTGTGCAATACAAAAGATTTGTCCCATGCTGTGTTTTCTATACCAGCATTTTCCAAACAAATTCTCTCTGTAACATCAAAAATAAGGTCTAAGTCTTGGTTGTTCTCAGCAACACATTTTTTTATTAGCTCCAAGGGTGGGTGAAGTGAAAAATCTTGATATTTCTTACGAACCCATCTTACGATGACTTTTTCTGGCACTGAAGGATCATCGAGAAAAGCAAAATGAGATAGTTCTTTTTTGAAAGCTTTCTTGATGGTATTTTTATCCCCCTCATCCTCAAATATCAAATATTGTTCATTGCAAATATCGGTAAAGACCTTCTTTGTTATAAGTGCTGGTGCATTTTTTGACAAAAAAGTAGAAGCATTCCGTAGAATGACGAGTTTATTGACACTAAAAAAGCCATTGTTATCCATCGTTTGAAGAAAACCCTGAAGCGAAAGATGATCTCCGTAAAGAATCTCAGTCTCATACTGATGATGTTTTTTTTGGATGTACTTCTTAATAGTGTTTGTAAGGATCTGTTTTATTCTTAGTTGTGGTCCAAACAAATACAGATATTGACTACCTAGAATTCCTTTGGTCATATTATCTATGAAATCGAAATAACTAGCCGTAGAAGGATTTGACGAATCTGTCATGGATAAATACGTTCAATGGTCCTAGGAAAAGGAATTGTTTCGCGAATGTGATCGATGCCACACATCCATGCAGTCATGCGTTCTATGCCCATTCCAAAACCACTATGAGGAACAGATCCAAATCTTCTAAGATCAATATACCATTGATAGGTTTCAGGATTTAAACCTGCTTTCTTTATCTTCAAAAGAAGGTTCTCTAGATCATCTTCTCGTTGACTACCGCCAATAATCTCACCGTATCCTTCTGGAGCCATTAAATCATCTCCCAGAACGGTTCCAGGTTCTGTTTCACTTTCTTTCATATAGAAAGGCTTACTATCTTTGGGGAAATTGGTGATAAAAACAGGTTGTTCGTATTCTTGAGAAATAATAGTTTCATCAAGTCCAGTAATATCATCCCCCCATTTTTTATCTCTATCGTGTTGATTTAATAATTGCAGGATACTCTCATATTTCACTCTTGGAAAAGGTCCTTGAATATTCTCAAGTTTTTGTATGTCTCGTTGTAAAATTTTGAGTTCTTTGGTGCAGTTTTCGAGTACGCGTTGAATAATATACAGTGTTAACCCCTCTTGAATTTGCATACTCTCATAAACATCACAATATGCCATTTCAGGTTCGACCATCCAAAACTCTGTTAAATGGCGCCTAGTTTTCGATTTCTCTGCTCGAAAAGTAGGCCCAAAACAGTAGACTCTTCGAAAAGCCATTGCCCCTGCTTCTTGGTACAACTGCCCAGATTGAGATAAATAAGCATTTTCTCCAAAGTAATCCAATGCAAACAATGATGTGGTTCCTTCAGGTGCTGACCCGGTTATAATAGGCGAATCGAAATTAACAAAACCATTTTGGTTTAAAAAATCTCGAATACTTTGAATAACTTCTGCTCGAATCTTCAAAATTGACCTTTGTGTAGGAGTACGAACCCATAAATGTCTGTAATTTGATAAAAAGCCAACTCCGTGATCTTTCAGCTGGATGGGATATTCATCTTGCACAGATTGAATAATGTCTGCACTTGAAACTTCCATTTCATACCCCCAAGGAGATCGATGATCTTCTTTAACGATTCCAGTAAAAACTACCGAAGATTCTTGTGATAAATGTTTAATTTTCTCGAATAAATCTTCACCAATAGTATTTTTCATAACAATACATTGAATAAATCCGGTACCATCTCGAAGAATAACAAAGAGAATTTTTCCACTGCTACGAATATTGTATATCCATCCTTGAATAGTAACTTCTTGTTGAATGTATTCATGAGACAAAGATATTGTGAATGGTTTCATATCTACTCCTTATTAAACTCTTCCTCTAAATGAAGAAAGACAGAAGAGAGATCCAATGATCTCTCTTCTGTCTTTGAATGTTCTATTGTGAGTTGAAGAACTATTTCTTGTATCGAATTGTAGCTGTTTGTGTACCAGCATCCCATTCCACAATTGCTCCAAAGGTTCGGGCAATAA
>CAZOYI010000223.1:0-2071 GCA_964583965.1 uncultured Caldisericota bacterium | reverse complement strand
CTAGTTGCTTCCTGTTCAAACCGGTCAGAAAATCCACCGTTGGGCTTGTATGCAGAGATGACAAGATCTTGTTTGACTGCAGTAGAATAAGTCATTGATTTTATTCCACCGTGCTGTTTATCAAGTATAGATACATTCGCAATGATAAAACCTGCATTTGTGATAGCTTTTCGTATACCATTCCAAACACTGGCTTGAGTATTAGAAAACTCCACCGTCATCCATCGTCCAGGTTTCAATATACGATATGCTTCCTGGAAGCATTTTGTCATTAACACACTGTATTCATTCAGTCCTTTACCTTGTGTTTTGTTTACAATGGCTTCGCTTTTATTATTGGTCCACACTTTCAACCATGATTCCCATATAAAATTTAATTCAGAATACATCAGGTTTCCACCAAAAGGGGGATCTAAAAAGATATAATCAAGGAAGTTGTTTTTTTGTATTGCTCTACTCATGTTAAGAGTAGAGATAGGATTTCTGTGAAAATCCCAATTGAAAGAAGAGATTTTACTTCTCATGATAATACTTGGATTCTGCTCAATTTTTTCACTAGGTATATAAAGAGTTCCTGTTAAGGGTCTACCGGGTCCCTTATTAATACATCTGTTAGTTTTCATTAAATTTCTTCCGACAAATGAGCTAATGAGAAATCTAACATGATCATTTGACAATAACCATAAGTAGCTACTTACCCATAAATTTCTTTTTGTGTAAAAATGGTGCACATGTGTGATACCCACTCTTAATGGTTCTCCAGTTTTGTCACCTTTTTGAATTTTATCGGTCGGAAACCAATATGGGATATCACTTTTTTCAATTTTCTGGATTAATGCAAGGTCAAACGAATCAGGCTTTTTTTCATACCGTTTTTTGCCAATGGTGTAGTTAATGAGAACGGGTACTTGTTTGGCTTGTTTGATTGTTTCTTTGATGGCTTCATCATAAAAGGTAGTAAATGCTCGTTTCATGGATCTTTTTTCTAAGGTAGCTCCGCAGTGTGGGCAAGGGAATTCTTTATTGACTTTACCATCGCTTTGATCTACAGCAGCATCCCAAAACACAACTTCTTGCAAACAAGAGGGGCAGATAAATACATCTGACCATACCGTGTAGTTAATTTTTCCTATACTCCCATCCGGATGTTTGGTTTCATACATCCAACCACATTCTTGTTCTACTTCTTCTAAAATTCTCTTCGCTTCCTTTTCAAAAGCTTTAATATCTACGGGAGTGTTATAGTTGTATGCAATAAACGTTGCAGCTGGTGATAGATCGTTTAGAACAGCATGTCTAGCACCAAGTTTTGAAAAAGGAACCCACTCTTCCTCTCCTTTTTCATTGATTGTTCTTTCCAATATAGCATTGTCCTCTGTCACTTTGTATTTTTGTTCAGGCGAATCTTTGCTGATACCAAGGGATTCAACAACTTCTTTATTACCACATAACTGAGCTGCAACACCTGTCATCCCTGTACCGCAAAATCCATCAAAAACAATGTCTCCTGGGTTGGTATAATGGAGAATATATCGCATAATCGCTTTATGGGGTACCTTTGTGTGGTAGGAGTGTGCATTGTAGATGGGATCGTTCTTCCCTTCACTTACATCAAATGCATAAGGAGGTTTGTGGTACGATTCTTCCGGGATTGGTTTTTCTTTTTCCCATTCTTTTACAAATTCTTGTATCCAAGGATTGGGACAAGCAGTGTAATAGGGCGGATCACTAAGAGCTAAAATGTCTTCATCTGAACCAAGGGGGAATCCCTCAATGGATCGAAAATCAGGGTCTTGAAGTTTTTTTCGTAGTTCCTCTCTAAAGTATTCTCTTCTTGCTTCATCGCTGGAAAATTCTCTTCCTAGGCATTGAACAGCATGGGATGAATCATCTTGTTTAGGGTTGTTGTCAAATGCATCATCTGCGTAAAGGCTTGGTTTTGAAATCATTGTTACTACCTTTCTGCCGTGTTTGAGAGTTTGTCATCGTCTTTTTCTGAAAAGGATATTCGCACTTTTGAAGAATCTTCTCGTGCGATTTTTTGATCGATAAATTCATTAAATTTTTCTTT
>CAZOYI010000222.1:0-17975 GCA_964583965.1 uncultured Caldisericota bacterium | reverse complement strand
ATGATATACGATTTATTGAGGACAATTGGGCAGCACCCACTTTGGGCGCATGGGGAGTTGGTTGGGAAGTGTGGTTGGACGGAATGGAAATCACGCAGTTTACCTATTTCCAGCAAGTTGGTGGAATTGAACTCTCCACACCAGCAGTTGAAATCACATATGGATTGGAGAGGATTTCAATGTATCTACAAAATAAGAATTCACTGTACAATCTTCAATTTCATGAAAATATTCTGTATCAAGATCTACGAAAAGACGAAGAATACCAGCAGTCTGTATACTGTCATGAAAAAGCCAATCCTACCCGATTGCTGTCACTTTTCTCTCTTTTGTATGAGGAAGGGGAAATGTGTTTTGATCACCAACTCATTTGGCCAGGATACGAGTATGCATTGAAGTGTTCGCATATTTTTAACATTTTGGATGCACTTGGAGCCTTGTCAGTGACGGAAAGAGCTCAATATTTAGGCCGAGTTCGATCCTTGGCAAGAAAAGCGGCTACAGCCATTGTCAATACGCAGGAGGGAGGGAATCCAGATGCTTCGTGATGTGTTGATTGAAATTGGTTTGGAAGAACTTCCATTTCTCGTTATGAAACAACTTCTAGAAGAAATGCCCAAGGCTTTCTGCAAATGGCTTGATGACCAAACTGTGCAACGAGAGAGTTCTACCATTTGGGTTACACCTCGCAGAATTGTTTTTTATATTTCCCACGTGGAACCAATGCAAAAAATACTTCCATCAAAAGTGAAAGGTCCTCCTGTTTCGGTGGCTTTCAAGGACGGGCAAGAAACCCGTGCATTGCAAGGGTTCTTACAAAAGTGTGGGACAGATCAATATGAGATTGAAACGATCCAAAGCCAGCAATACGTTTTTTGTACGATACAACCATCATGTAAAACTATTCAACAAGTTCTCATAGAAGAATTTCCCACCTGGATACAGAAATTTCCATTCAAGACACAAATGAAATGCACTGGTTACCAATTTGTCAGGCCTATCCGCTGGATTTGTTGCATGATTGGAGACGAAGTGGTTCCTGTTGCTCTGTTTTCAGTACAAAGTCAGGCAAAATCACCGGGTTTGCGTGGTTTTCCGCTGATTCCAATTGACTCCGCAGAAACCTACCAAGAACAGCTAGAGAAGAACTTTGTTCAGCTAGACACAAAAAAACGATATCAAACAATACAGAAATCTGTATCAACCTATAGTCCAGAATCCATCATTGAAAAAAATGCATATTGTACAGAATGGCCAGTAGTATGTAAAGCTTCTTTTTCATCTTCTCTCTTGAATGTCCCAAAGGAAGCTATTCAGACCATGATTGAGGATCATCTTATTTGTTTTATCCTGCAAAAAACCGACGGAAATTTATTACCGTCTTTTCAGTTTGTGATGAATGGTCCACGGGATGAAAACAAAGTATCTCAAGGATACGAAAAAGTCATTGCAGCCAAACTGGAAGATGCAAAGTTTTTCTTTGAACAAGACCAAAAAATACCCCTAAAAGATCGTTCCGATCATATTGATCGAATGATTTTTATGAAAGGTCTTGGTACCGTTCTACAAAAAACAAACCGCCTTCTATTGATGGCTGAAAAATTTCCATGTGGAGAAGACGTACAACTTCTGAAAAGGGCTACCATGCTTTCGAAAATGGATTTGTCTACGCATATGGTGGCAGAACTTCCAGAACTACAGGGGACCATGGGTAGAATATATGGAACCTTGCAAGGCGAAGAGGAACGTGTATGTGTGGCCTTAGAGTCTTACTATTTGCCCAAGCGGGAATCGGATCCAATTCCAATGGATGATATTGGACAAATCTTAGGTTTGCTTGATCGAATTGATACCCTAGCAGGAGCATTCGCGATTGGAATGTCTGTCTCCAGTTCAGCTGATCCATTTGGTCTTCGACGGCAAATAAATGGAATTTTGAGAATCTTACACGAAAAACCCCTCTCTATTTTTACGAAGGAAGCTTTTTCCTGGGCATTACACTGCTACAAGGAAATCAATCAGTTGGACATGAAAGAAGATGAAATTCTATCCCAACTACAGGACTTTTATACACAACGATTGAACTTGTTTCTCCAGTCCGTCCATCGATATGACATGGTGAATGCAGTTTTGTGTTCATCCTGGATTCATCCATTCCATGCGAAAGAAAAGTTGGTATTATTAGAAGAAAATGCATCTTCCAACGAATTCAAGATCTTATGTGAATCATTTACACGAATTCGAAACATCACAAAGGGAGATTATGCAACTGAAGATGTGCAAACATCACTACTGGTGGAACACCAAGAAAAAGCTTTGTATGACGCATTTCAAAAATGCATTCTCAAAAATGATGTTATAGACGAACCAAATCATCTTGTAATTCAGCTAAAAAAAATGTATTCTTTGAACCCCTTTATTGTTGATTTTTTTGATTGTGTATTGGTTCACTGTGAAGATTCTGCACTGAAAGAAAACCGTATACGGTTAATCTCAGCCATCAATCGATACTTTTTACAGTTTTGTGATTTTTCAGAAATCGTATTTGAAGGAGGCAATTAATATGAATCAAAAATTTGTGTATCAGTTCCAAGAAGGATCCAGAGATATGAAGGATCTACTTGGAGGAAAAGGAGCTAATTTAGCCGAAATGGCACGATTGGGTATTCCAGTACCTCCTGGTTTTACCATAACAACCGAAGTATGTAAGTATTATTATAATCACAATAACACCTATCCAGATAGTTTAATGAGCGAAATCAAAGAGCATCTGGCTCAAATGGAAAAGGATGCGGGAAAAGCATTTGGCGATCCTGAAAATCCGCTTTTGGTTTCGGTCCGGTCCGGTGCTGCAGTTTCCATGCCAGGAATGATGGATACTATATTGAATCTTGGTTTTAACGATGAAGTTTTTGCACATCAAGTAGAAAACAGTGCTAATCCAACTTTTATCTGCGATTCTTACAGACGATTTTTACAGATGTTTGGCAATGTGGTTTATGGAATTCCTCATCATTTATTTGAGAAAGTTTTGTCAAAGGTGAAGGAACAAAAAGGTGTCACTTTGGACAATGAACTGGATCAGGACGGATTGATGCAAGTGATCGAAGGATACAAAAAGATCTATATCGATCAACGAGGAAAAGGATTTCCGCAGGATCCTATGACACAGTTGATGGATGCCATCAATGCTGTAGTTGGTTCTTGGAACAACGATCGTGCAATTGTCTACAGACGTCTTAATAAAATTACGGATTTGTTTGGAACTGCTGTAAATGTACAGGCAATGGTTTTCGGGAATAAAAATATGCAATCTGGTACTGGTGTTTGCTTTACACGAAATCCCTCCACAGGAGAAAAAGGTTTGTATGGGGAATTTCTGTTAAATGCGCAAGGCGAAGATGTTGTTGCTGGTATCCGTACTCCAAAGCATATCGATGAACTGGAATCGATTCTTCCTGATTGTTACCATGAATTGCTTCGCATTTTGAATATTCTCGAGGGACACTATCGCGATATGCAAGATATTGAATTCACAATTGAAGATAGCAAATTATATATGTTACAAACCCGTAGCGGAAAGCGAACAGGAACTGCTTCTGTGAAAATCGCTGTAGATTTGGTCAATGAAGAGATGATCAGCAAAGAAGAAGCCATTATGAGAGTAGAACCCAATTCTTTAAATCAACTTCTTCATCCTTGTTTTGATCCTGCTCATCAAAAAAATGCCGTTGTAATAGCCAGAGGATTACCAGCATCCCCTGGAGCAGCTTTTGGAAAAGTTGTATTCACTGCTGATGAAGCACTATGCGTTGCAAATCAGGGGGAAAAAGTCATATTGGTTCGTGAAGAAACTTCCCCAGAAGATATTCAGGGAATGGATAGTGCGCAAGGAATTTTAACTGCTAGAGGTGGAATGACTTCTCATGCTGCAGTTGTTGCTCGAGGCATGGGCAAATGCTGTGTGTCTGGTGCAAACGACATTTCAGTGAATGAAGAAGAAAAGTTGTTTAAAACTCGCAGTGGCGAAATTGTTCACGAGGGTGATATTATCAGCCTTGATGGAACAAAAGGTGAAGTGTACAAAGGACAATTGCCAACTCTCCCGCCTAATCTGAGCGGTGAGTTTGAACATTTAATGCAGTGGGCTGACGAAATACGAAGGCTTCAGGTACGGACCAATGCAGATACTCCCAAAGATGCACATCAAGCGGTAGAATTTGGAGCACAGGGAATTGGATTGTGCCGAACCGAACATATGTTTTTTGATGGTGATCGTATCAAAGCAGTTCGTGAAATGATTTTGGCTGAAGATGTGAAGGGTCGTGAAAAAGCATTGGCTAAAATTCTTCCCATGCAGCGAGAAGATTTTATTGGTATATTCAAAGCAATGGAGGGAAAACCTGTCACTATCAGACTTTTGGATCCTCCCCTACATGAGTTTTTACCCAACGACCCCGAAGATATCCAAGAATTAGCTCATGAGTTAGGCGTAAACCTACAATCAGTCAAAGAAAAAATCGAATCCCTGAAAGAGTTCAATCCAATGCTTGGTCATCGAGGGTGTCGTCTGGGCATTACCTATCCTGAAATTACCCGTATGCAAACGCGAGCCATCATTGAAGCAGCTTGCGAGTTGAAGAAAGAAAACCAGAATGTGAAACCTGAAATTATGGTCCCACTTGTTGGAACTGATAAAGAATTTATTTCCCAAAAACAAGTCATTGATGAAACTGCTGCTGTTGTGATGAAAGAACAAGGGATTTCTTTGGAATACCTTGTTGGTACAATGATTGAGATTCCACGTGCAGCACTTGTTGCTGGCGATATTGCAAAAGAAGCAGCCTTTTTTTCTTTTGGCACCAACGACTTAACGCAAATGACATTTGGTTATTCTAGAGATGATGCTGGTAAGTTTTTAAGTGTATATCTAGAACAGAAAATTCTTTCTGAAGATCCGTTCCAAAGCATTGACCAAAATGGTGTTGGCAAGCTTGTATCTTGGGCATCAAAAGAAGGTAAGGCTGCCAATCCATCTTTAAAACTAGGAATATGTGGTGAGCATGGTGGAGACCCAGACTCAATCCTATTTTGCGACGCTTTAGGTTTACAATATGTAAGTTGTTCACCCTATCGAGTGCCGGTTGCTCGATTAGCTGCCGCTCAAGCAGTAATGAAGAATCGCAAGTAAGCTTTGAAGTATTGTTCCCCGATACGGAGATATCGATCGATGTCTCCGTATAGAAGGGTGTAGGCATCATGGACCATCATATCGAAGACTATATTCAAGAAATCAAAACAAGAATCAACATTGTAGATTTCATTGGTAAATTTGTTTCTTTGCGAAAAGCAGGTCAAAACTTTGTCGGACTCTGTCCTTTTCATGTAGAAAAAACACCTTCCTTTACTGTAAATCCTGCTAAAGAAATCTTTTATTGCTTTGGATGTCATACCGGAGGCGATATTATTCACTTTGTGGAGAAATACGAAGGTTTAACATTTCAGGAAGCTGTTGAAGAGTTAGGGCAAGAAGCCGGACTTGAGCCTCCTCGGTGGGGACATAAAAAAACTGATTCCAAATACAATCCTTGGTTTGAATTTCTTGGAGCTTGTATGAGCTTTTTTCAGAAACATCTCAGGCTTTCACCTCAAGCAACAGAATATTTAACAAAGAGGGGATTGAACCAAGACATCATAAAAAACTTCCATATAGGGTATGCCCCTGGAGATCCCAAAGATTTTGTTAACTACTTCACTAATCTTGGTTTTGACAAAGAAGATGCCAAAATATTAGGCCTTCTCCGAGAAAAGGAAGATGGATATGTTTATCCCTATTTTCGAAATCGAGTCATTTTTCCTATTTTTGACCTTCGAAAGCGGGTAATTGGTTTTGGTGGAAGGGCAATTGAGAAAGACCAAATGCCCAAATATCTAAATAGTCCTGATCATAGCCTGTTTCACAAAGGAGAAAACTTATACGCTCTTGCTCAGGCGAGATCCGAGATGAATAGATCTAAACGAGCCATTTTGGTCGAGGGTTACATGGATGTTATCTCACTGTTTCAACATGGAATTACCAATGTTACCGCTTCTCTTGGTACTGCTTTTACCCCCGAACAAGCCAAATTACTTCGTAAGTATTCAGAAACCTTATATATATGTTACGATTCAGATGATGCAGGGAAACAAGCTATTTTACGTACAATTGATATTGTTCTTCCAATGGGCTTTCCCTGCCGCGTGATTCAAATTCCACCTCCTTTTAAAGATCCCGATGAATATATCTCTGCTAAGGGTAAAGAATCATTTATGGTATTGATGAAAACTGCCAAAGGTGCTTTGGAATATTGTTGGGAAGCAGTTATTGAAGGAAAAAATCTGCAAGATCCGATAACAGCTAGTGCAGTTGTGGAAAGTATGTTTCGGAGATTTATGAAAGTGAAAGATCCCGTTCGGATTGAAACTTTACTCAAACAAATCTCCTTGGATTTGAAAATCAAACCTTCTCTTTTGGAAGAAAGAATGCAATCCATAATGCGAGGAAATTCTTCTCAAGCAAAGAGAAGGGCAAAAAAAACGAAAGTAGAATCGGAAACCGTCATTGACCAAAGAGATGCCTCTCTTCTTTTAAAAGCAATGATTACCAATCCTAAAGATTGGGCGCTCATTATTTTTACGAAATTACAACCCGAAGATTTCCCCCAAGGGATATTTCGGGAACTTTTTACAGAGTTCCATGATTTGTTTCAAGAAAAAAAGAATATTCAGGTCGAAAATTTTCAAGAAGATCCTGACAAAGAGAATTTTTATAGTAAACTAATGGAACTTCAAAACATGAATAATAAGTGTATTGAAGGTGATGTGATTCCACAGATTTTGTGCCACGTAGACTTGGTTCGTAAAAAGAAAAATGTGCTTATGCCTCTACAACAGCGAGTAAATAAGGCTGAGCAAGAAGGCGATTATCAAGAATCCAAACGCCTTCGAGAAGAAATACTACGCCTTCGACGTGAAGAATTTTAATTTGGTTTTGAAAAGAGAAAGGATTCCTTCCGAAAAATGAAAAAAAAAGAAACACAGCCAAAAGAAACTGAAAAAAAATCTTCCAAAAAGGCTACTACTGTTCAAAAACCCCTCCGAGATGAACATGGTCGATTTATTTCTGCCAAAAAAGCCTCTTTAAAGAAAACCAAAGCCACCACACCTAAATCTACTTCTTCAAGTACCAAAGATATGCCCAAAACAAAAACAACAGCCCCAAAAAAAGAATCACTAAAGCAAAAAGTAACCAAAGATTTATCAAAAAAGACCACCAAAAAAGAAACCAAAGAAATTACAAAAGAGAGTAAAGGCTCCAGAAAAACCAAACAATCCCCTACACCCAGAGTAGAAAAAAAGAAATCCTCTGTCAAAATCAAAACGACCTCAGTAGGAAAAATATCCAAAAAAGAGAAACCTCAAACACTAAAGAGTGCAACCAAGAAAACAGCATCAAAGAAAGCTGCTTCTACAAAAAAAGCAAAAGCACCCAATAAAGAGAAAAAAGCCCCTCCTATGGACGAGGCAAAACTGATCTTAGAAGAAAATGGTGTTGATGCAGAAGAAAGAATTCGAACTATACCTGCATTTAAGAAATTGCTTAGCGCTGGAAGTAAAGGCAGAATCGTCGAATACAAAAAAATTATGAACGTAATGGAACAAGTTCAGATGACCGAATCTGATGTTGAAATCATGTACTCCATTTTGGATCAAGAAGGAATTGAATACGGCGATGCAGATTCGCATTACACTGAAGATTCATTGCAAGATGTTGATGATGCAGAAGAGCCGGATATAGAAGATGTTGACCTACGCGATCCGATTAAAATGTACTTGAAAGAAATTGGTAAAATTTCTCTTCTTTCTTTCGATGAAGAAATTGAATTGGCCAAACGAATTGAAAATGGAGAGCTGATAGCCAAAAAGAAACTGATTGAGTCCAATTTACGTCTTGTTGTCAGTATTGCAAAAAAATACACGGGTCATTCTTTATCCTTTTTGGATCTTGTACAAGAAGGAAATGTTGGATTGATTCGTGCTGTAGAAAAGTATGATTACCGTAGAGGATTCCGGTTTTCTACCTATGCATCCTGGTGGATTCGCCAGGCCGTTACTCGTGCACTAGCAGATCAATCCAGAGTGATCCGTGTGCCTGTTCATATGGTGGAATCTATCAATAAAATTCAACGAGCAGAACGATATTTGTATCAAAAATTGGGAAGACCTGCAACACACGAAGAAATTGCAAAAGAACTTGGACTTCCTGTGAAAAAAATTCGAGAGTACCTGAAAGTCTCGCAAGAACCAATATCACTGGAAACGCCACTGGGTACAGATAAAGATAACCGTTTGGGTGATTTTGTGGAAGATAAACGGGCAATTTCTCCCGAAGAAAAAGTCGTTGATCTCCATTTTAAAGATCAGTTATATGAAGTTTTAAACAATCTTACAGAACGTGAAAAAGAAATCCTCTTGCTTCGATTCGGACTGGAAAATGTCCGACCCCATACTTTAGAAGAGGTGGGTAAAATATTCAATGTGACGCGCGAACGAATTCGTCAAATTGAAGCAAAGGCAATTAAACGATTGCGCCAGGATATGAAAGCACGGCTAGACAAAGAATAAACGGCTTATCAGCCCTTTAACGGTTGTGCATTGGGTTGTTGGTTAACATCTGCAAAATTGTTTGAGCTGTCTCTTTAAGCTTTTCGTTCTGACTCCAGTTTTTCATGATGATACTTGTGCGATCCAATAAAAATGGATCTTTCCGTTTTGCTATTTCCCGAATCATTTGAATAACAGTGAGTTCAGGATTTTGTGTTTGTGCCTGAAGAATCCAGTCACGTAGTTTTGCCTCCACTACAATTGGTTCGCGGATGTAAAAGTCTTTTAATTTTTCCACTAGGTGATTGCGAACTTGAATATCATGATCTTCGATAAATCTACCTAGGAAATCAAGAATATGGTTTTCCTCATCTTCTGCTTTTGTATTTACAGAAGTGACCGCTACGATTTTTAAATCCACATTTTCTTGTAGATTCCAAAATCTGACAATATTTTCTGCCAATCGTTCTTCCTGGTCTTTCCAAGAATTCTTTAAGGCGTTGGCAGCAAATTCTCGTACATCCTTCCTGGATCGAAGCGCTTCTTCCATTTTGGGAAATCCAAATTCAGGATGTTCAAGAGAAATACCCGAAATAATAAGAAGAGCAGGATATTTTTGCATAGGAAGATAGGATTTTAAAAATTCTGTAAGAAGTTTATCTTCTTCAGTTGGATATTGGTTGTATAGGCTAACCAGTGTATGAACAGCATACACTTGGATTTGCACTGAAGCATGATTCAAATATTTGGCAATATGTGGAAAGGCTCTTTTCCGCATATAATTTTTCAAATCAAATTCAATATTTTGATCGATTTCCATCTGTTCTTTTTTCGAAATAGTTGTTTTAATCATAAACTCCGTCTTCCTTTGTCAAAATGCTTTACTTATGATACGAGATAAAGGCTATGAAATCAATATGAATTTGTTTGATTTGGTACGGAAATTTTTCCGTTTTAAAGGAAAACCCAAGCTTTACGAAGGGGGATGAAAAAGAGATGGTGGGCGATAGAGGAATCGAACCTCTGACCTCTTCGGTGTCAACGAAGCGTTCTACCTCTGAACTAACCGCCCAAAAGGAGCATAATAATAGTATCAAAAAAAATGTTACTTTCAATACTCTTTGCGATATAATAGATGGGATCTATTATTTTGGAGGTTTCTATGAAAATGAAAACAATAATTGTTTTCACGGTTGTGTTATGTTTTTTCGTCTTTCATGTCTTTTCTATTACAGCTTCTGCCCAGCCCACTCAAGCTCAGGATCCAGTGAACACCCTTCCTGAAGTTACGCTTCCTCCCCCCCCACAGTTCCCCGGTAGCACCCCACAAAAAATGGAAGATGGTTCTATCGTGATCCCAAAAGATCAAATCCATCACCCAGCTCAATCTGGTATAGATATCAAGGGTGGTAATGCCGACATTGATATTCGAGATATCGATATTGAGTCTATAAAGCCACCACCAATCCCAAAAGATTTATTAGAACCACAAACTCCACCTGTGGGTTCTGAAATTGATATCAATGAACCTCCTCAGCCTATAGAGCTTCCCAATGCAAACGAAAAACCATGGTTTTTTAGTTGGTGGTTCATTTCTCTCATAATTCTTTTCGTTGGCGGGGTGGTTGTTTTTCTATTCCAGAAAACATCTTCTTCCAAACAAAAAGAAAATTCTATGTTTTCCAAAACTTCAAAGAAATGAAACAAAGATCAATCATTATGTTCTTTCTTTTTTTGATAATTGTTCTGGGAAGTTTATCTTGCCGTGTACAATCGGATATCAACCAAGTGGATTTGGATACAGCACAATTTAGAAATGGTCGCGTAGCATTGTATTCTACCTATGACAAAGCATCTGAAAAAATGATGAGTTGGTCACAACATTCTGTATTGCGACAAGAATATGGCAAAATTGAATACCGAGTCGAACTAGTGGGGCTTGCGAGTCAAGAATTCCAGCAGTGCATTTTACAGGAAACACCCCCAAGCCTATTGAACTTCTTTGTGTATAGAATTGAAACAGATGCAGAAGAAAAAAAAGAAAGCGACACAACTTTCGAAAAAGAATTGCTATATAAAGGGGAAAAAAAAGGAAGAAGTTTCTATGCCCACAATTACACCACCCAATCACCTACAGTACGCCGCATATATGTAGGGGATCAGTGTTTTGAAAAAGAGCTTCTTCCTACAATTTTGTGCTCATTTCCATTGCAAACCGAAAGGTCTATTACTCTTCGGTGGGTGGATAGTCGAATATCTAGACAAGAAGAAACCGCTGACAACATGGAAGGAACAGTTTCCATTATTGTAGATCAGGTGGAAAATGTGCAAGCAAAGGGTAGTGAGTATTCTGCCTATAAATTATTGATTCCTTCATGGGAAACCGTGGTGTGGATTCGAGAAGAAGAACCACATATTATGGTAAAAATGGAAAACAATCGCGAAGTCACAGTTTTATCTGAATGGAATGGAATATAACAATGCATTAAAAACCCCCGAGATATCTTTCCCGGGGTTTTTATGTACACCAAAAACGATGAAAAGGATGAGCAGTAAAGGAAAAAAAGGAACCTATTCTTTTGTAGATTCTTCCGTAGATCCTTTTGAAGAACTAGCTGTTTCTCCTTCGGGTGTTTCTTCGTTTGCAGATGCTTCTGTTTCAAGAGCAGCATTTCGAGCAAAAATACCAGCTACCTTTAAGTTAAGGGGAGAAACCATTGATACTCCGTTGGGAAGACCCAAATCACGTGTATGCAGTGTTTGACCAATATCCAGATTAGTGATATCTAAAGGAATCTCACGGGGTAAGTCTTCTGCTTTTCCAGCAATTTTTACCTTAAAGATTGAAAATTGAAGCTTACCACCATTTTTTACACCAGCACATTTTTCTTTATTCTCAAGACGGACGGGTACGGTAATGGTGATTTTCTGGTCATCTTGAAGTGCCATTAGGTCAACATGATATGGCTCAAAACTAACAACGTCTTGTTGGATTTCTTTGATTACCAAAGGTATTTTCTTTCCATCTGGCAAAGTGCAATTCAAAATGACATTTCGACCATTTTTCTTAAGGATATGCTTGAATTCTTTGCGATCTATAGCAATAGGAATGTTTTCCATTTCTTTCCCATAAACAATCCCTGGGACAAGATATGGATTCGTTTTATCTCGCTGTTTTAGTCCAAATTCGATAACTTCCATGCTTAACTCCTTACATGTTTCTACAAACATAGAATTTTATTGAGGAATGACAGAATGTCAAATTTCTATTCGGGCAATTGGTGATCTTTAAATAAAGTGGGTCCTGATATATCTTCGAAGACTTCAGATAAAGACATATTCATGCAGATTCGGAAGATGGCTTCAGAAATCAATGGGGCAATGGAGAGTACTTTTAATTTTGGACAACTCTTGATTTGATCGGGAGAATGGTGAACTGAATTTGTAACCACAATTTCTTTAAAGGAAGAAGTATTCAACTTTTCTATGCAATCACTTACAAACAAACCGTGCGTAATGCAAGCATACACATCTTTTGCTCCTTTTTCCAAAAGCAATTCGGCTGCTTTACACATTGTGTCCCCTGTGGAGATGATATCATCCATCAGGATGGCATTTTTTCCTTTGACATCTCCGATCAGGTGTATATTTTCCACCACATCGGTTTTGGTTCTGTTTTTTTGACAAACCGCTACTTCGCAGTGAAGCATTCTACTGAGAACTTTTGCCCTTTCCACACCTCCCATATCGGGTGATACAATAACTGGATTTTCTAATTCCCGAGATAAAAAATAATTCTTAAAAAGAAGAGCAGCTGTTAGGTTATCACTGGGAATGTCAAAAAAACCCTGAATTTGGCCGGCATGAAGGTCGATGCTCATGAAGCGAGTAGCCCCAGCAGTTTGGATGATATTTGCAATGAGTTTTGCGGTAATCGGTTCTCTTGATTTTGTTTTACGGTCTTGCCGGGCATATCCAAAATAGGGAACCACTACCGTAATTTTATCTGCAGATGCGCGCTTCAATGCATCAATCATGATAAGGAGTTCGATAACATGATCTGAACCACCATTTGTGGATTGGATGACAAAGACTTCTTTGCCGCGGATATGCATAGCTGGACGACAATAAATTTCTCCATCGGAGAAGCGACGTATTTCCATGGTACCGGGAGTAATTCCAAGATGATCGCAGATTTCCTCTACCAAAGGCTGATTGGATGTTCCACTAAAAACAACAACTGAAGGTGGATGAAGTCTCATGATGACCTCCGCTTCATTTTAGATTCTCTATACTTTGAAGCCCAGTCCTCTTTGTTAACCTGTTTATTTCGTTCGATGGCAAGAGAATTGGGAGGAATATTCTGCGTGATTACAGAACCAGCACCAGTGAAAGCACCTTGTTCGATGGTTACAGGAGCTACAATAATGGTATCCGATCCAATAAAAACATCTTCTTCGATGATGGTTTTGTGTTTGTCAAATCCATCGTAGTTGCAGGTGATGGTTCCAGCACCAATATTGGATCGTTCTCCCACAACTGCATCACCTAAATAAGAAAGGTGGTTTGCTTTGCTGTGAGATTTGAGTTCACAATTCTTCATTTCTACAAAAGTACCTGCTTTTGCAGCGTAACGAATAATACAATTCTCACGAAGAGAAGTGAAAGGTCCAATAGTGCAGTGGGATTCTACAATCACTTTTCCTCGATTTCCACGAATGCTTACAAATGGTCCGATATTGCATTCTTCTCCGATTTCAATGGATCCCTCCATCCATGTATTTGGCTTAATGATAGTATCCCGTCCAATTGAAACATTAGGCCCGATATGGGTTGAAGTAGGATCGACAATATATACACCATCATCAACCATCAGGGAATAAAGCTTGCGTTGATTTGCAATATACAATGCTTGTGACCAGTCTGCTTTGTTGTTGATGCCAATGATCTCTTCTTCGCCTTGGATTGAAAAAATGGAAACACTCTTTGAGTTTTGTTGAATGGATTCCAGTAGATCAGTAAGATAAAATTCGCCCGAAATATTTTTATTATTGATGGAGTGTAGGTAGTCCTGGGTTGTCTCACGGGACAAAATATAGATACCTGAATTGATTTCTGTAATGGTTCGTTCCTGCAAGGAAGCATCTTTCCACTCCACAATTTTCTGGAACTCCCCCGTGGGACTACGAAGAATTCGACCATACATTTTTGGGTTGTCTACATGAGCTGTAATGAACGCAGCCTTAGAAGACTCTGTAGTGTATAGTTGTACCAATCCTTGTAATGTTTGAGATTGTATTAAGGGTGTGTCTCCACAAAGTACAAGAATATCTTTGATGGAAGAATCGAGTTGTTCTATGCCAGCTAAAAAAGCATCCCCGGTTCCCAATGGTTCTTTTTGAATCGCTATATGAACACGGTTTGCAAAGGTACTGCGGATAGCTTCTTCGTATTGTGGTGAAACAACCACTATGATTTGAGAAGGTGGAAGGGATTCTGCTTTTTCGATGATAGTTTCTAGAATAGGTTTTTCGTCGAACATGGTAAGAACCTTCGGATGACTTGACTTCATTCGGGTTCCACTTCCCGCTGCTAAAATTATGCAAGCCAAACAATGATGATTCATGTGTCCCCCTACAATAAAAAAAGCTGGGACGGTAGGATTCGAACCTACGTATGACGGTACCAAAAACCGTTGCCTTGCCGCTTGGCTACGTCCCAATTCAATTACCGCTAAGCTAGTATAAGGAAAAAAGGAAAAAAATCTATAGTTTCAGGACAGATAAAAATGCTTCTTGCGGTATTTCTACATTTCCAACCATTTTCATTCTCTTTTTGCCTTCTTTTTGTTTTTCAAGAAGCTTCCTTTTTCGTGTGATATCACCACCATAGCACTTTGCTGTTACATCTTTGCGAAGCTGAACAATGGTTTCTCGTGCTATGATCTTTCCCCCGATTGCTGCTTGCAGGGCAACATTAAACATTTGCCGCGGAATGGTTTTACGCAGCTTTTGGATGATAGCTTTTCCCTTTGCATGGGCTTGATCTTTTATACACATGAATGAAAGAGCATCAACGGGGGAGCTATTCACGAGTATTTTTACCAATACAATCTGTTCTTCCTGATAACCACTCATTTCGTAATCCAAGGAAGCATATCCACGTGAAACCGATTTCAATTGATCGTAAAAATCAATAATTATTTCTGATAGAGGATAACGATATTTCAACATAACCCGATTGGAGGAAATGTATTCCATCGTTTTGTACAACCCACGTTTCATTTGCGACAACTCCATAACAGGTCCTATATGATCCGGTGGGGTGATAATGGTGGCATTTACCATGGGCTCTTCAATTCGATTGATTTGCGAAGGATCGGGGAATTTGGAGGGGTTTTCCACCTCCAAAACATCACCATTGCGAAGATATATCTTGTAAGCTACGCTGGGAGCGGTATTAATAAGCTGGAGTTCATATTCTCTTTGTAATCGTTCATTAACGATTTCCATATGCAAAAGACCCAAAAATCCCGCACGAAAACCATAACCAAGAGCATCAGAGCTTTCTACTTCGTATTGCAATGAAGGATCGTTGAGCCTCAATTTTTCTAGTGATGTTCGGAGTTTAGTATAATCATTTGGATTGATTGGATACAAACCACTAAACACCATGGGTATAGATTTGCGATATCCTGGATATGGTTTTATAGTAGGCGTTTTAGCATCCGTTACGGTGTCGCCAACATTCACGATTTCGGGTTTGCGAATAAGGGCGGTAAAATATCCAATTTCACCAGCGGTGAGTTCTTCGCATTCGATCATACCCATTTTGAAAACACCCACATCCATAACTTCAAACTCCTCTTGGTTGGCCATGAATTTGATTTTCATACCTTTTCGAATGGAACCATCCATGATGCGGATATGACTTACAACACCTTTGTATGTATCAAAATGTGAATCAAAAATCAATGCTTTTAAAGGCTCTTCATCGCTTCCTATGGGAGCAGGAATACGATTTTTCACAGCCAGTAAAATGTCTGGGATTCCTTCTCCACTTTTTGCGGATGCTAATATGACTTCTTCTTTTTTACAGCCAATGAGTTCGTGAATCTCATCCAATGTTTCAGGAATATTGGCTTGTAGCATATCAATTTTATTTGCAACCGGGATGATTTCTAAATCACTTTCGATGGCTAAATACGTGTTAGCGACCGTTTGTGCCTCGACTCCCTGGACTGCATCTACTAGTAAGATAGCACCTTCTCCAGCTGCCAGACTTCGAGAAACCTCATAGCTGAAGTCTACATGACCGGGAGTATCAATGATGTTGTAGATATAATGCTCTCCTTCGATATCGAATTCTAATCGGATGGGATGAGATTTGATTGTAATTCCTCGTTCTCGTTCCAAATCCATGGAATCCAATAATTGTCCTTCAGGATTTTCTTTGTTGATCTTGTAAAACATATCACTCAGTTGGATAAAACGATCCGAAAGTGTTGTCTTGCCATGATCAATATGAGCAATAATGCAAAAATTCCGTATATTTTTTTTCTTCATCAGGTTCATAATATTAATTTATGCTTTTTTTAAGTCAAATTTTTTTCATTTCGTTCAATGGACGTTGGAATTATGTTATAGTTATAGATAAAACAGGAAAGGAGTTCGATCATGAGTAATCTTGTTGGTATTGTAATGGGCAGCGACAGCGATTATCCCTATGTCGTAGATACTTTAAAAATCTTAAAGCGTTTCGATGTTCCTTTTGAGGTATCGGTTATTTCTGCTCATAGAGATACCGAAAGAGCACTCACCTATGCTACCTCTGCGATTGACAGAAACATTGATATCATCATTGCATTTGCTGGAATGGCTGCCCATTTAGCAGGAGTTGTTGCTTCCAATACCACTATTCCCGTGATTGGTGTTCCCTTGAATCGAACTGGATTTGGTGGACAAGATGCACTTTTGTCTACTGTACAAATGCCCCCTGGAATTCCTGTTGCAACCGTAGGTGTTGACGGTGGAGCCAATGCCGCGTGGCTTGCACTTCGAATTTTGTCATTGCAGGATCCTATTCTTCAGAAAAAACTTCAAGATGAGAAAGAAGGAATGAAAAAGAAACTACTAGACAAAACACAACAAGTAAGGGAGAAGTGGGAAAATGAATCATAACGCATTATTACAAACATCCTTGCACATACCAGGAATCAATCTCTTTAAAAAGGGAAAAGTGCGAGATGTTTATGATCTAGGAGAACATCTACTCATTGTATCCACAGATCGCTTATCGGCTTTTGATGTGATTATGAATGAGCCAATTCCAGGAAAAGGAAAGATTTTAACCAAAATTTCCTGTTTTTGGTTTAAAAAACTGAAAAGTATTGTTCCCAACCATTTTGTCACCACTGATATTTTTTCCTATAACCCTAAACTTACAGAAGAAAGGGAGCAACTCGAAGATCGTTCGATGATTGTCCAGAAAGCACAATTGATTCCTTACGAATGTATCGTAAGGGGTTATTTACTTGGATCTGCCTATCGTGATTATCAAAAAACAGGGACTATTGCTGGATATCCATTACCAATAGGATTGGAAAAAGGTTCAAAACTGGATACCCCCATTTTTACACCTTCAACAAAAGCAGATGTGGGTCACGATGAAAATATCCATTTCGACAAAATGAAAGAGGATATGGGAGAAACTGCTGAATTACTGCAAAAGTATTCCCTGGAAATTTTTCAAAAAGCGAGTGATTTTGCTCTAACCAAAGGAATCATCATTGCCGATACCAAAATGGAATTTGGATTGGTGAACGGTGAAATCATTGTGATTGATGAGTTGTTTACACCAGATTCTTCGCGATTTATTCTAAAAGAAGATTACGACCAGGGACGAATCGATAAATCCATGGATAAAGAATTTATTCGATCGTATCTGGCTACTTTGAATTGGGATCAAAAACCACCCCCACCCCCACTACCTGAAGAAGTTGTTCAAAAGACTAAAGAACGCTACCACGAGATTGCCGATCGTTTGCTTTCATAATATTGTAGGAGGATGACAATGCCGTACCCATATTATTGGATTTTACTTGGTGTTGTTCTCATTGTGCTTGAAATTTTTACTCCCGGATTTTTCTTGTTTCTCACGGGAGTTGCAGCTGTTATTACGGGAGGACTTTCTTATCTTTTTCCCGGTATTGTTTGGCTGCAATGGCTTACCTTTGTTGTATTAACCGTTTTGTGCCTGGTGTTTTTACGAGGAGTTCTTTTAAACAAATCGCAACCTTCAGAATCGATTACCCCCAATGTGGATGGGTTAAT
>CAZOYI010000221.1:0-2461 GCA_964583965.1 uncultured Caldisericota bacterium | reverse complement strand
ACAATCAAAACCCCAGATCTTCTGCAGAACTTCATCACGCGATACACCTCGTTCTTGGTGGATTAACAAGTACTCCATTAAATCATATTCATTGGGAGTTAATCGTACATGATGATTATCAATAAATAGTTCTTTTGTATCTGTTGAGAGGGAAATATTTCCAATAGAAAGCTTGTTTTTTGAAGAGAGAAAAGAATTGGTATCCATATCTATTCGTCGAAAAATCGCTTTCACTCGCATAAGTAAGGACATAGCAGAAAAAGGTTTTGTGAAATAATCATCACTTCCAATGTTGATCCCAGTTGCATAATCTAACTCAGTGTTTCTAGCGGAAAGAAAAATAATGGGTATTGTGCTAATCTCGCGAATTTTTCTGCATACTTCATGACCATCCATTTCAGGCATAGTGATATCTAAAATAGCAAGATCGCAAGGTTTTTTCTGAAATGTTTGCCAACATGATAAGCCGTCGGCAAAACAAGTTACTTGATATCCTTCACTTTCTAAAAAAGAGGATATCAGCTCTCGGATATTTTTTTCGTCATCGGCAAAATAGATATTGCGTTTCATGTACAATATACTATCGTGAAAGGACTTGAGTTACAAGATGTGCAGCACATCACGGAGCCAATATTCAACGATAAAAACCATAGCAAGGGTGTCCAATTCACAATACTTTAGCAAAGCTTTTCGTAATTCTTTTCGTTCGGTATCCGACATTTCAGTAAACTGCATACGTGCGTATGCGATTAAAGCTGCGCCTCCTTCTTGTAATCGATTGTCACTACTAAAAAGAATTTCACTGTCTTTTGGCATATCTTGGTAAAGATCAGGCAATAAATCGTATGGATTGATCATTTTCTCGTGTTTGTATTTGCACCAGATCCAATTTCGAAAATTATGACTCGTAATTCCATTTTTGCACCCATATATCGGCCTGGAATATGTGTTTTGTAAATACGAACTCCGGGCAAGGATTGCAGGAAGAACTTTCTTGATGCTACATGAACCTTTCGTAAGGGGATCATAGTGATATCGTTTTACAAGTTCACAAAGATCTACCATATTTCGTTCCCCAATCCATTTTTCTTTTTGTTGATGTGTAGATTGAGTGATGGATCGAATAAACTTACATAGGTTGTCCTGATCTGGCAGTGGAGGATTGGCTTCCAATAATTGTCCAAGAATGATGTTTAGGAAAGTATTTTCATGGTTCGAATATCGAAATATAGTGCCTTGATCTGTATTCAGCTCATCTTTTAAATGACGAACAAACTCATAGTTGGGCCAAACACCCGGTTGAGAAGAAATAAATTGCCCGACATGCTCGATTCTTCCGTCGCTGCACATTTTGTGATGGGAATATTGAAATGCAATCCCTTCATAAGGATGTCTTCCCTTGTGAAAGGGAATTGCAACCATAGTTGTTTCAAAATCAATGAAATGTAAAGGATACACCCATGCTTCCGCTTCAGCTTTTAGATTTTCAAAATCAATCCATGGAGTATTGTCGTTGTTTTGTGTTTTTTGAACCTGTAACCACTGTCTTTGCGAGATTGATAAACCTGGCTTATTGTCTGGTGTTGGAAGGATATCATCTTCTTCTACATCGTCGATAAAATATTTCTCTTGCTCCAGAAGTTCATCTTTTTTTCTGTAATTCCAAATTGAGAATACTTTCTCTTTACTGGTATCAAATTTTGGATTTTGCAAAATCTCTCTCCAGCATACATCTGCTCCAGATACCATAAACAAGTTTTCTGTTTGGTCTGCTGGAAGGACAAATTCACAACCTCCGCAAGCTTTTGTTGGGATAGGGGGTTCTTTTTGAGCCAATTGAAGTAGTTTAGAAAAATGTTCAATTTTTTCAGCAAAAGTCAGCTTCACAAAATTCGAATTTGGTATGGGCAAACCAGTAGTTTCGTAGAGTGTATTGCAAATGTCATCCACAGGAACAGAAATCAAAAGTGGTGGATCCAGGTCTTGATCAGTAATATTTTCTGCAACTACATACTTTCTAGAAGCATTTTTGATATGAATCTTAAACTTTTGATTTAAACCGTCTGTTGGGCAAACAGCATGAGAATCTACAAGTAAAAGATTGGCTTGCACCGTAGACATAGGATATGCTTTCTGTAAAACATACTTTTGGAATGCTATATCATAAAGATATTCACTCCATTCGGAAGTTGGTAAACCATGCTTGGTGGTTAGCCTGGTTTTGTCCTTATCGTATGATTTAGCTTTTACTTCGTGCAGAATGAAAGAATTTTGCTTTTTTTCTAATATATCGATTCGTATCAACAATTGATCAACCAAGAAAGCGCTTTCAAAAAGTACAACAGAGTCACTTGAGAGATATCTTTGGGTTTGAGATACGGCTTCTTTGAAATCAAGAGTTTGAATTTCTTTTCCTGCGGGAAAATAAAGTTTTGCTAGTTCTTGAACTTGAAAACCGCCC
>CAZOYI010000220.1:0-2948 GCA_964583965.1 uncultured Caldisericota bacterium | reverse complement strand
GGTTTTAGCAAAAGCAGGACGAAGCCGCAATATGGGATTTCGACCACGTGTTCGTGGATCTGCTATGAACCCTGTCGATCACCCTCATGGTGGTGGTGAAGGAAAAGCTCCTATTGGACATCCTGGACCATTAACTCCTTGGGGCAAACCTGCTCTAGGCTATAAAACTCGTAATAAAAAGAAAAAATCTAATAGCCTCATTATGAAGAGACGAAAATAGTAAAGGAGTTTACGATTGAAAGATAATAAAATCCAACGAGATCGAAGAGCTGGCTATACGGATCCTAAACTTCTCATGAAAGTTGAGGCAATGAAGTTAACCGGTGAAAAACGAATTATTAAAACGTGGAGTCGACGTTCCACAATTACCCCCGAAATGGTAAGCTTTACCTTTGCTATTCACAATGGGAAAGCCCATGTACCTGTTTATGTGAACGAAGCCATGGTTGGACACAAACTTGGTGAATTTGCTGCTACCCGAACATATAGACCTCATAAGGGCATCGGCAAAGGTATAGTAGGAAAGTAGGAAACACATGGAAACATATGCAAAATTAAAATTTATCCGACTTTCTCCTTTTAAGGCACGCAAAGTTGCAGCGTTGATTCGCAACAAAGATGTGGAAGTCGCCCAGGGAATATTGGGTTCTTTGCCACATAAAGCTGCTCGTATTCTTTCGAATACACTCAAATCTGCTGTAGCAAATGCAAAAGAAAACTACTTAATGAATGAAGATTTGTTAACTGTGAGTCGTGTTCTAGTAGATGCTGCTAAACCAATGCGAAGATACAAACCTCGAGCAATGGGTCGTGCTGATGTCATGTATCATCGTACATCTCATATTACTGTCTACGTTCGCGAAAAGGAGAATTAAACTATGGGTCGCAAAGTACATCCATTTGGATATCGAGTTGGAGTCATTTATGATTGGCGAACCCATTGGTTTGCCAAACCAGGTGATTACAACAAATTTTTAGTGGAAGATATCAAACTACGAAAAGAGATTGATAAACTTGGTAAAGAAGTTTGCATTTCAAAAGTGATCATAAATCGCCGTGGAAATGAACTTCGTATTCGAATTTTTACTTCAAGACCCGGAATATTGATTGGTAAACGAGGATCCAGCATTGAACAACTGAAGAAAAGATTCGAAAAAATTGTAGAAAAATCACAGATTAAACTAGAAGTGATCGAAGTCAATTCTCCTGATATGAGTGCTAAGCTTGTTTCTGAGGGTGTTGCAATGCAAATTGAGCATCGTGTCGCTTTTAAACGAGCCATGAAACAAGCCATTTTCCGAACCATGAAGTCTGGATCCAAAGGAATTAAAGTAATGGTTTCAGGTCGTTTAAATGGTGCCGATATTGCTCGAACAGAATGGTTCCGCGAAGGAAGAATTCCTTTACACACTATTCGTGCAAAGATTGACTATCATGAAACAGTTGCAAATACGAAATTTGGTTGCGTTGGCGTAAAAGTATGGATTTATAGCGGAGATCAACCCACCGATCCTTCTAGTTTACCTACTTTGTACGCAGAATACGGAGGATAGTAAATGCTTTTACCAGAAAGAGTAAAATTCAGAATGCAACACCGTGGTCGAATGCGTGGTAAAGCTTACCGAGGCTCTAAAGTGTCCTTTGGAGACTATGGCATTATGGCTCTCGAACCACATCGCGTTACCGCAAGACAAATTGAAGCATGCCGTCTTATCATTACACAAAATGTATCCAAGACTGGTCGTTTTTGGATTCGAATATTTCCCGATAAACCTGTTACTAAAAAACCTGCTGAAGTACGTATGGGTGGAGGAAAAGGTGATGTAGATCGTTGGGAAGCCGTTGTTAAACCAGGCAGAATTATGTTTGAATTTGTCGGTATCCCAGAAGAGGATGCAAGAAGAGTTAATAGACTTGTTAGTGCAAAACTACCTATGCCAATAAAGCTTGTTATTCGAGAAGAACAGGAGGCTTTTTAATGAAGTTATGGCAGATTAAAGAGCTTTCAACAGAAGAAATGGAAGAACGAATTCCAGTGATGAGAAAAGAACTGTTTGAATATCGGTTTAAGATGATGATGCAACAGGTTGATGAACCTCTCAAAATCCGTAATCTTCGCCTTGATATTCGACGAATGGAAACAATCCTTCGTGAGAGGAGAGATTCATGAGTGTTGAAAATAAAAAAATCCTAACCGCTGTTGTTATCAGTGACAAAAACAAAAATTTCCGTGTTGTAGAACAAAAAATCCGTGTAATTGGGCATAAACTCTATCGGAAGTTAGTGAACAAAACTCGCAAGTTTCATGTATATGATGAAACGAACACTTCCAAGCTTGGTGATGTGGTCACAATTCAAGAAAGCAAACCATACTCAGCCACCGTGCGATGGAAAGTTATATCCATTCAATCGTCGGATAGCATGGAAGGAGTTTCAAAATGATTGGAATTTACTCAAGGCTAAAAGTTGCAGACAACAGTGGTGCAAAAGTTGTCTCTGTTATTCGAGTCGTGGGTGGTTCAAAAAGAAGATATGGTTTTGTTGGAGATCGCATTGTAGTTACTGTTAAGCAATCCATTCCGAATGGACAAATTAAAAAAGGAACCGTGGAGAAAGCTGTTATCGTTAGAACTGCTTTTCCTGTTCGTAGACCAGATGGTTCCATCGTGCGATTTGATGGAAATGCTGCAGTAATTATCGATGATGATGGAAATCCTAAAGGAACCCGTATTTTTGGACCTGTTTGTCGAGAACTTAGAGAAAAAGGATATATGAAGATTATATCCTTAGCGCCCGAGGTGATATGATGAAACTCAAATTACGCAAGGGAGACAAAGTCCTTATCCAAGTCGGTAAAGATAAAAATGAACGTGGCACAATTCAGCGAGTTGTAGATGTTAAAACAGACCATCCACGTGTAATCGTAGAAGGTTTGAATATGTGTCGAA
>CAZOYI010000219.1:0-3223 GCA_964583965.1 uncultured Caldisericota bacterium | reverse complement strand
ATATATCCAAAGAAGGATACTTCAAATCCAAACCAACCACTTTTTATGTTTACGAAAACATACCGGGAAAAGAACTGTTTAAAACCTCTATTCAACTTTTACTAGTGAAAATTTCGGAGACCCCAAAAAAGTCCTCAAAAAGTTCTAGCAAAGAGCTTGCTACTGAATACCCTGGAACACTTGAAGTGAATACAAACCCTCCAGGAGCTTTGGTCAAAATTAACGGTGAGTTTGTTGATACGTCTCCATTAATTATCCAACTAAAACCAATGGAATATGAGATTTCTGTTGAGAAACTTGGATTTGAAAACTTTACCGAAAGCATAAAAGTTGAGAGCAACGATACAAAGGAATTCAACGTCTCACTAGTTAGAACCATAGGAAAACCCATTCTTATAAACCCGGCTGATGGATCACTCGATCTTCTTGCGCCTATTGAGTTTACATGGGAACCATCAGAAAATGCATCTCATTATCGGGTGTATATCACAGATCTTACAACAGGAAAAAAAGTATTTGGAGACAAAGGTCAACGTGTTAATGCAAACGGTTTTTTTGTAGAAGGTAAACACCTTAAAGAAGGAGCAAAATATGTTTGGATGGTTAACGCTTTCAAGGATGAGCTAGAACAAGAATGGGCAAGCTCAAACCAATTCACATTTATCACCTACAAAGAAGAACCAACAATACATAGAAGAATCATTAAATCAGATGTAAGGGTATATTTTAGTGCGTACAACAAGAAAAATGTAAAGATTAGTAAAGATGTACTTGTATACATTAATGACACCTATATTGACACCCTAGAAGAACTCTCTAGAGGGTATTTCTTCAAAAGAAATCAAAAATATAAAGTGAGAATTGGATCTGATACATATGGATACCAATCGAAAGAATTCTTGTTTACAGATTTCGACCCTAGTACAAAGTATGTATCTTTCTTCTTCCAATAATCCACAATGAAAAGAGTCAATAAGCTTCATAATAAAACTACATTACGTTCATCTAAGGAGGAGTACTTAGGATGGGTAATTTAATGCGTAGATTAATGTGTATTAGTATTTGTTGCTTTCTATCCTTCCCCTTTTTTTCAGTGGATACAACTACTTCTAGTCATTTTTTGCTAGATAATCATCCTTCTGATGGAACACGCTATGGTTTCTTTACAGAGAATAAGGGGCAATGGGATTCAGATATTCACTTTATGGGATCCACCTCTTTTGGTCGCATTGCATTTACATCCAATTCAATTGTCTATGAAATACAATCTCCTTGTTCTCCCTCCCATTTGGACTCACAAACACAGTCAACAGCTCCTCCATTGTTTCAAAGTCAATTTGTCAAAATTACATTCCCTGGTTCGTTGCATGAAGATTCACAATACAATAGTTCTTTGCTTCCACTACACCCTTTAAACCACGTGAACCATTACCTAAAGGGGCCTTCGGATAAATGGGCTACACATTGCAGTAACTATACTTCCATACAGTATACTGACATCTGGGAAGGAATAGACTTATGTTATCATTATGGCGATGAAGGCTTAAAGTACGAATTTTATGTTCACCCTGAAGGTAATTATGAAGATATTCAAATAAAAGTAGAAGGTGCCACACTTGAAACAAGTCAATATCAACTACAAATTCACACAAATATTGGGACAATATTGGATGATCAGCTGTATGTATACTTACAAGATTCCAGAACTGAAGTACCCGCAGAATTTGTTTGCAAAGGAACTAGTACTTATGGTTTCAATGTAACATTGGATTCTGATAGTCATGAAACTAGCCGAACCGAAACTATTGTTATCGATCCTGTTGTTTTCTCCACTTTTTTGGGAGGATATAAATTAGACAATTGTAGTGCTATTCAAGTGGACTCTTCCGACCATTCCTACATAGCGGGCTTCACACGTTCAACTACAACCGATTACTTCCCCATAGGCAATGAAATACCTGGTTATGATACAACAGCCAATGGGGATTATGATGTTTTTTTAATGAAAATTGACCCAACAGGATCAAACATCTTGTATTCTACTTACATCGGTGGCTCCAACTATGACGTATGCACAGATATCGCATTGTATTCATTCGATCAAATATGTCTGGTAGGAAATACACTCTCTACGCCATCTGAAAATTTTCCTATTGGAGGTGATATCCCCGGTTTTTGTACGGAGTTCAATGGTCATTATGAAGGCTTTTTGGTTAAGCTAAGCAAGGATGGTAGTTCATTACTCTATTCAAGCTATATTGGTGGAGCTAGCAACGATTATGCAACATGTGTCAAAACTGATGAAAAAGGTTGTACCTACATCGGTGGTAACGTATCTTCCTCGTCCAATTCTTTTCCTATTGGCGGAGAAATTCCAGGATACCAAATGGACTACAAAGGAAATGATGGGTATGTTTTAAAGCTTGACCCTAGTGGTATGAAAATTCTTTTCTCTACATACATTGGCGGGACCAATGGAGAAGAGATTAATGATATTGCTCTTGATCAAGAAAACAACGTTTATGTCACTGGCTTTACAGACTCTAAAGAAGGGGAAAGTTTTCCAATTGAACCTGCACTACCAGGTTTTGACAAAAAACACAATGATCTTCATGATGCATTTGTAATTAAACTGGACTCCTCTGGTACGAAACTCTTGTATTCTACCTATATAGGGGGAGAAAAAGATGATGTCGGTACCGCCATTGTGGTAGATCAATATAACAACGCGCACATAACAGGGTACACATTCTCAGATGAACGAACATTTCCAGTATCAATTGATACTCCGGGCTTTGATAAAATCCATGGAGGATACGAAGATGTTTTTTGTGTTAAAATAAATCCTACTGGTGATCAATTGCTCTTTTCCACCTATATTGGTGGAGTTAGTTATGATGTTAGCCGAGAAATTATTTTGGGGAAGGACAATACTGTATTTATATCTGGTGACACTCGTTCTGATGATTCATCGTTTCCTGTTGGCGGAAGATACCCGAGCCTATATTCAATATTTGGTGGAAATATTGATTCTTTTCTGGTTCAACTTGATTCAGCTGGTGAGAATATTTTGTTTTCTACATTGATTGGTGGTCAAATGCCAGAAGAAAACACATATTTTGCCCTTTCTTCTTTAGGTGATATTTTTATTGCTGGTCAGTCTTCTTCTTCGGAAAGAGATGACCCACCGTTTCCAATATGTCCAGATTTGCCTGGATATTCT
>CAZOYI010000218.1:0-2023 GCA_964583965.1 uncultured Caldisericota bacterium | reverse complement strand
CTAGCTCCTATCCTTGCTCCCAAAGTAACATGCTGCTATGTCAATGGACATGGAGAAGAAGCTACATGCCCTGCTGATGGTGGACCTGAGGAGGAGTGTGAGGACAGAGATGGATGTCAATGTGTTGGTGCTCACGATTGTGGGTATACCTCCTGCAATAGATTATTTAATGGAGCCGATCCTGAAACAAATATACCTTTAGATGGAGATAATACAGAGTTATTACATGATTTTGAACCATCTACATATAACTGCACACTTATGAGGTGCTGTCGACAAATGTATCAGCATTTTCAAAACATAGACAATCAAAGTGGAGAGCATCATGGTGAAATATTTGAAGATGGTTTAAGGGATTATCACCCAATAGATGCAAGCGTACGTGATGCTAGAATCGTAAGCATGAATGACTGGTGGGATAAAAATGTTTCAGCTTGCAAGAAACATATTTACGATTGTGCAGGTTGGTTATTGTGACAAATAAAGGAGGGTTTATGATATACTTTTTGTGTGAGAAAGGAAAAAATATGCATGTATATTTAAAACACAAGGTGGGTAGTTTATTAGTATGTATTGTTATTCTCTCCCTGTTTCTGGGATGCAATTTGCAATCCTTTTCTATGAATTATGGGAATACCAATGGAAATTTGAACAATGGCGGATGCTTAGTAAGCAATGGTACTTATGTGTTTGTTGTAAACCCTACTCAAGAATATGGAATTACCCGAATGAACCTAGATGGAACCAACCCTACACAAGTATCATCCAGTAATGGCCATTGGATGAATTTGTACAAAAATCAACTATACTACATTCAAGACACCGATCAATGCATCTATCGAATGAATCTGGATGGGTCTTTCTGTACCAAAATTTCTACTACCAAAGCCTCTCATATGATGCTTGCCCACGATATGATTTTCTTTCTGAATGTCGAAGATGACTTTTCGATCTATCGAATGAATCTGGATGGTACCAAGGCAAAAAAAATCAGTGAAGAGGGAGCTGAACGTATGAATATCACAGATACCCACATATACTATCTTAATCCCCAGGATCATTTTTATCTCTATGAAATGAACTTGGATGGAACGAACAGTCATTGCATTCTTGAACAATCTTGCAGATTACTTGTAGCTACCCCTGATTTCCTTTTTTATACTCCGTATGAAGAACTAGATGAAGGTAGCATAAAACCAACAGGCATTCACCGAATAACTCTTACCAACCCTCAAGAAGAAATTACCATACAGAATAAAGGAGGAATGAGTGGATTCAATGTAGAAGGTGACGAATTCTACTATATAGATGATACCCAATCTTATGCTGGTCCCATCATCAAAAGTTCACTAGATGGAAAAAACTCCAGCATCGTTTTAAAAGGTCATTGTGCACTACCTGAAGTAGCCGGCAATTGGATCCTTCTTGTGAAAACAATCTTTTACCTTGGTTATCCAGAAGATAAAGACCATTTTGGTGACTTTGAAGGTACAATTTCAATGCTTTTCAATCAGGATAGTAAGGAGTGGATATCGATCGAAGAACCCTTGTATGCGAATTAACAATAATCAGGCTGGTACATAAATCGTTCGAAGTAGCCTCGTTGATTGATAGTTTCAAAATGTAAATGTTTCTGATCTCAGAGAGGAATTAAATAGCTCCTCTCTGGTCAAACGAAAAGTATCTATCACTGCACTAGCTTTAGCAAGGAAAGGATGATTAAAATGAAACGTAATCAGTATCAATGGTTAATTTGCTTTCCGGTATTCGTCATTGGCTGTGTAGGAGGCTAAAAATGAAGAAATCTGCATTGTTGTGCATAGTTTTGGTTGCTGCTTGTTTGTTTTCCTCTTGTACAATGGAAAAATCTTACTCTGATACGTTTTCCATTCCTGTTGACTCAGATTCACCCTATGCAGTTTCTATGTATGGTTCAGAAGTTAGTGTTTGTTCTTTAACCTTAGAAAATCCCCGTATTACCTTCATAAATATCACTGATAATTCAGAACGCTCAATCCTATCG
>CAZOYI010000217.1:0-8653 GCA_964583965.1 uncultured Caldisericota bacterium | reverse complement strand
ACCGCTAGAACAAAGCTGAATGATGCGCGGTCATGGGACCTTAATGTCGTTGGGGACTGGATCTACTATAGTAATGTATCTGATAGCGGGAAGATATATAAAATACGTAAAGACGGAACAGAACCAGTTAAACTGAATGAAGATAGATCTTCAAATCTCAATGTTACTGAAGACTGGATCTATTATACGAATCACAGTGATACATTTAAACTTTACAAAATCCGCACCGATGGAACTGATCAAACCATTGTAAATGTTGATAAGTCTCATTACCTTAACGTTGTCGGGGATTGGATTTATTACACCAACTATAGTGATAAAAAATGTCTTTATAAGTGTTATATTAACGGAATGGGAAAATTTAAGCTGAACGAAGATATAGCTTATAATCTGAACGTTATCGATGATTGGATTTATTACATAAACGAAAGTGATCTTCAATTGTACAAAATCCGTACTGATGGTACCGGTAGATGCCTTGTAGACGATGATTCTGACTCCGTTGTTCATAGGATTCTGATTAGTTCTCCAAAGCTATCTTTGGAAACTAATTCAAGTCTGCAATTTTATGCTAAGGCTTACAATGCCAATGGAGATGAAATACCAAATACATCTTTTTCCTGGTCTATTGAACCATCTAATATGGGTAGTATTAACTCAACAGGTTTGTTTACTTCAGGGAGAAACCCCGGTACTGTTCGTATCATTGCCGAAGCGATGGGGGTTAAAGGATGGGGAGAGATAAGTATTGTTCAACAATCCTCAAGTTTACAAGATATAACTGTTAGTGTAAACCCTGATACAATTGGCTCAATAGCCAGATATGTGATAAAATTTAAAGTAGGAAGTGCAGGTTCTTTGAGAGTGAATCAGGATTCTATTAGTATTATTTTTCCACTTGGTACTGGTATTCCTAGAAAAATCGATTCCACTTGTATCACAGTGAATAATACGTTTCTTAATGTCCGTCCACAAATTGATACAGCAAGAAACAAGTTAATTCTAGCTCTTCCAATTTCTATTGAAAACGATTCTCAAGTGATCATAGAAATATTGCAATCTGCTAATATTAAAAATCCGTCGAAATGTGGCAATTATGAAATAGCTCTTTTCACGTCTAAAGAAAGCAATCCTGTAGCGTCAAATCATTATACAATTAGTGACAATTCTTCTTCACCCCCTGACACTCCTGATGATACACCTCGGGGCAATAGTGTAGGCAATATTGTGAATTTTGGATTAGTTGCTAAACAGGGCGAGTGGATTTATTACCAAAATATAAACGATGGAGGAAAGCTCTACAAAATTCGCACAGATGGTACAGGACGAGTGAAACTGAATGATGATGCTTCATGGTATCTCAATGTTATTGATGAATGGATCTATTATTCGAATTACAGCGATAGGGATAAGCTTTACAAAATCCGCACCGATGGTACTAGTTGCACGAAGTTGAATCACTATGCTTCACATTGCCTTAGTGTTGTTGGTGATTGGATTTATTACCAAAGTGGAAGTTATCTTTATAAAATCCGCACCGATGGAACAAAGGAAACCAAATTGAACGAAGATATATCTGGTGGTCATTTCAATGTCCTTGGCAACTGGATTTATTACCAAAACGGCAACGATGGACATACACTCTACAAAATCCGCACCGATGGAACGGGACGAGTGAAACTGAACAATGACAAATCTGGGTTCCTCAATGTCATTGGAGACTGGATCTATTATACAAATACCAGTGATGATTACAAACTCTATAAAATCCGCACCGATGGAACTAACAGAATAAAACTGAACGATGATGCTACACAATGGCTTAATGTTCTAGGTGATTGGATCTACTACTCAAATTACAACGATGGTTTAAAACTCTATAAAATCCGTACCGATGGAACTAACAGAATAAAACTGAACGATGATAAAGCAGAGTTTCTTCATATTTTCGGTGATTGGATCTATTACAAGACAATACATTACGGCGGAGACAAAAAACTCTACAAAATCCGCACCGATGGAACAGGACGATGCCCTGTAGACGACGATTCTTCTTCTACTATTCAGAAGATAATTATTAATTCTCCAAAACTATCCTTGGAAACTAATTCAAGCTTGCAATTATATGCCACAGCTTACAATGCCAATGGAGATGAAATACCGAATACTCCTTTTTCCTGGTCTATTGATTATTCCGATAAAATAGTTATTCTACCATTTCGTATATCTTCACGGTATATGAATTGTTGATTCAAAACATCGGAATAACTTTTTGCTTGAATTATCTTAATCCATAAAGCTTTTTGAGTCTTTCATTATTCAACATCGAACCATTGTAACATTCTTGAGTTCGAATGGGAAGATCGTTTCATCCATAATAAGAATCGTTCGAACTTTGTTCCCCTTACCGCGAATAATAATGTAGGGGGCTTTTGTGCTTGTAATGACGTCAGCGGGGTTCAAGTCTAAGATTTCACGATCTCTAGCTCCTGTATCGTACAGAAGGATCATGTAAAACAAGTCTCTGTGACCATTTTTGGTTTTCACATTGGACTGCTGTAATATCTCGCATCCAAGGATGCTTTACTAAAGTGTTTGACACTACATCGTTTTGTTGTTTTGTGCCGGTGTGTTTTGCATAATGATGGTATCCAGTTTCAAGAGACTACATTTTTTAGGGAGAAATATGTTGTATACTAGTATCACCTACACGTGAAAAAAACTACTTCATGAACAAAGGAGATGTCTCTATGAATGAAATGAAACAAACACAAATAGGCCGTACGCCACTGGTAAGGGCACTAAAACTGGAAAAGGATTTGGGCGTTTCCAAGATTTTTCTGAAATTAGAAGGAAACAACCCCTATGGGCATCGCGAAGATCGTCTTGCCTATTTAATTATTCGAGAAGCTTTATCGCAACAGAAAGATACAATATGCATTGGTACAGTAGGTACTGTAGGCTATTCACTGGCGCAGCTATCGGAACACTACGATGTAAAATGTGTATTTGTGGTTCCTGAAACCATAAAAAAAGTGGATTGGGATATGTTTAACTCCCACCATGTGAAAGTCATCAAGCACGGGAAAACCTACGAAAACTCCGTCATGAAAAGTAGGCAGCTTGCAGAACAGGAAAATTGGTACGATGCCAATCCAGGACTTGAAAACAATATGATGAATATGTATGCATTTAAATACATTGCCAGGGAGCTTCACCAATATCTTCAAGAAGAAATCAATTATATCTATTGCCAAACGAGCAATGGCTCTTCTATATCGGGCTTGCACATGGGCTTTAAAGATTTGTGGCTACTGGAGGACATTCAATCCATTCCCCACATCAATGCAGTTAGCACTGCTGATGGAAACGCTATTATTGAGAGTTACAAACAAAATCGTAAAGAAATCGTATCCCTGTCTCCAAAAGATACGCACCAAACACGATACAACAAAAATATGATTCAGTGGAAGTGTTTTAATGGGCAAGATGCTCTAAATGCTGTATACAATACACACGGGGAAGCCATAGGAATTACAGACCAAGAATTGGTGGAATTTTCCAAACGATTCCGGTCTTTGGAGAACATTCGGTTTACAGTGCAGAATTCTTATCCGATTGCTGCATTGTACAAACTGTCAAAAGAAAAACGATTGCGAGATGGTATTCACGTTGTTATTCTAAATGACGCCAAGGTAGATCTTAAGATGCAAATTGTGAAAAAACAAAATCTTCCCATCTCCTATAGCGAGTTCTTAAAACTTCTCGATACTTGGCTATTGCAGTTTACAGATCCCTTTGATGAAATGACAGAAGCAGTAGAGAATGCTTTTGAAAAAGGCTATGTGCTTTGTGCCTACTACAATGATGTATTGGCAGGCATTGCCATTGTATCTCGCACAGGCTTTGACAAATTCTTTCCCAAATATCACCTTTCGTATATTGCTACCAAAAAAGATATCAAAGGCAGGGGAATTGCTACCCAGCTTATGGAAAAAGTGATTGAAGTCACCAATGGAGATTTGACACTCCATGTTGAAATTGACAACAAAAGAGCCATCAAGTTGTATGAAAAAATGGGCCTTGAAAAGAAGTATTACCGCATGTATTACAAAGGACCCGTATTTAAGTAGTTCATATTTTTTACACCCAGAAATTTGTGGGAACTTTTCCAAAAATGCCTAAGTATACTTCAATAGAAATCAGGTTAGTAAACGCTAACTAACTTTGTAGGTGAATGCGATGTCTATTGTAAAGTCTCGACAACAACAAATTATGGATGTAGCCGTTGATTTACTGGCGGACAAAGGAATTCAAAATCTAACAATGAAACATTTGTCTGCTCAAATTGGTATTTCCGAAGCTGCCATTTATCGGTATTTTGAAAGTAAACAGGATATATTATTTGCCTTATTGGATTCCTATGAAAAACGTACAAGACAGAAAATTGTGTGGATTGAAAACAATCTCCAAAATCCTTTACAAAAAATGGAAGCTTTTCTGCTGGATCGGTATCAGATTTGCCAAGATACTCCAAATTTGGCCAAAGTTGTATTTGCTGAAGAATATTTCCAGCATAACGAAAAACTGGCAAACAAAATGACCCATATGATGCAGGAACATGGAAGATTTCTTGGATCTTTGCTGCTTCAATGCCAGCAAGAGAAAATTTTTCGATCAGACATTGATGCAGAGGTACTCTTTCGGTTGATCATAGGACCGCTTCGTCTTCTCATCAAACAATGGACTTTGCGTCCAAGTCGTTTTTCTTTGAAAGATGAAGGCATTCATTTATGGGAATCCCAGAAGCGTTTACTAATGAACCCTGAACATGTGTAGTTTTTATCTATCATTCATAAGGAGGAATGTATGAGTATGTTTTGTTTTCAGTGCCAAGAGACCGCTCGAAATCAAGGTTGTACAGTAGCAGGTGTATGCGGGAAAAAAGAAGATGTTTCCAACCTGCAAGATCTTCTTGTATTTATTATGCGAGGGATTGCCGCTGTGAGTACCTGTACAAAGCAGGAATCGAACCCAGAAGTGGGTAGATTTATTTGCAGATCGTTGTTTGCCACCATTACCAACACCAATTTTGATGCCAAAGCAATTGAAAATTTCATTACGGAGGGAATTCAGCTTCGCGAAAAAATTAAAGGATCCATTGAAAAACTATGTCCTGGATATGAATCTATTGATCATGTATCCTGGATTGGAGAACCTGCTGATTATGCCGAGAAAGCCAAAGAAGTTGGCTTGTTATCGTTTAAAGATGAAGATGTTCGATCTCTCCGTTCACTTCTTTTGTTTGGATTAAAAGGAATTGCTGCCTACACCGAACATGCCCAGCACCTGGGTAAAGAGAATCCAGAAATCTATGCATTTCTTGTGAAAGCCCTGCATTCTATGAATAAAGAACTATCCGTGGATGAAATGGTAGGCTTGGTGATGGAAGCCGGCAAAGTAGCTGTGGATGCAATGGCACTTCTAGATGCAGCCAACACCGGTGCCTATGAAAACCCAGTCATTACCAAGGTGAATATAGGGACAAGAAACAATCCTGGTATTTTGGTGTCAGGGCATGATCTGAAAGATTTAGAACAACTTCTGAAGCAAACCCAAGGGACGGGTGTAGACATATATACCCACGGAGAAATGCTTCCAGCTCACTATTATCCTGGTTTAAAAAAATACGACCACCTTGTAGGCAACTATGGGAATGCCTGGTGGATGCAACAGACAGAATTTGCAGCATTCAATGGCCCCATTTTGATGACAACCAATTGTATTGTTCCCGTCAAAGATGAATACAAGGATCGAATTTTCACCACAAGCGTTGTGGGGTATCCTGGAATTCCACATATTGAAGAACCAGCACCAGGAAAAGAAAAAGATTTTAGCAAACTCATTGAGCTAGCTAAAAAATGCCCACCTCCGACAGAAATTGAAACCGGATCCATTGTGGGAGGTTTCGCACACAACCAGGTACTCGCTTTAGCAGACAAGGTTGTAGGCGCCGTAAAATCTGGAGCAATCAAGCGCTTCATTGTGATGGCAGGATGTGATGGCCGCCACAAAACCAGAGAATACTATACCGATGTTGCCAAACATCTTCCCAAAGATACCATCATACTTACTGCAGGTTGTGCGAAGTATCGCTACAACAAACTCGATTTGGGCGATATTGGAGGAATCCCTCGCGTTTTGGATGCAGGTCAATGTAACGATTGTTATTCGTTGGCAGTCATTGCTCTCAAACTAAAAGAAGTGTTTGGCGTGGACAGCATCAATGACCTACCTATTTCTTTTGACATCGCATGGTATGAGCAAAAAGCTGTTGCAGTTTTGCTTGCGCTTCTGTACTTGGGTGTAAAGAATATTCGACTTGGACCCACCCTACCCGCTTTTGTATCTCCCAATGTGGCCAAAGTGCTTGTAGAGAACTTCAATATCCAACTTCCAACCAGTGTAGAGGAAGATATAGAAGCAATGATGAAAGGCCACTAGCCAAAAATTGTGCATTGAATTCTGAACGATAAAAACACCAAAGAAAACTACCCTTTTTCTTGGTTCTGGTATACACTATGTATACCGGTGTGAAAACAAACCGAAAGGAGGGCGGGTATGAAAAGTACCCTACGGACGTTTTCTTTGGTGTTTATCTTTCTATGTTTACTATGTACCATTATCAACCCAACAACTACGCAGTGTAGAGCTATCAAAACTACATCGTCTGACAATTATTCCTTGACCACCAAACTTGGTTTTGGAGGAATTCTTCTCCAGTGGACAGAAATGCCTGAAGCCAAACATGGTTACTTTATTTACAAAATGGATCTTCGCAAAGGAAGATACCAATCGTTTCCTCTTACCGACTTCCCCATCCTGGACACTTCTCATATCACCACAAAAGAACTGGAGATAGGACAGCTCTATTGTTTCACAGTATACCCCGTAGGCGAAGACTACAAAAAAATTGATTCTATCCACACCAACGAATCCTGTATTGAATACACAAGCTGTCAACATACGCTCGTGCTCCAGATTGGATCGCACACAGCCATTGTGGACTGTGATGAAATCTCTTTGGATGCTGCCCCTACGATTTTACATAATCGTACTTTCGTTCCTTTTCGAGTTATTTTGGAAACGATAGGAGCGGATATAGAGTGGTTGGCCACGGAGAAGAAGATTAAAATCCTGTATTCCTTGTCAGAAAACCCCATTGAGATTGAATTACAAATTGGTAATCCACAAGCAATTCTAAATAGAGAAGTGGTCCAAATTGATCCCAATGACCCTACCGTAGTTCCTTGTATTCAAAGTGGGCGTACACTGATTCCTTTGCGATTTGTTGGAGAAGCACTGCAAATGCCAATCGAGTGGTTTGGTGAAACCAAAAAAATTTGGTTGTTTTTTGAAAAACCCCCCGTATAGGCTATTAGAGACGCATGGCAAACAATGATTGTAAAAGATGGAACTTATTCAAGTCGTTCTTAATACTCTAGATATGAGTATTGCATTAAAAATATTGTATGGTTGTCTATTATGAAAGGAGTTTACGATGGAAGAAGTTAAAATGCATATGCCTTTATTGGGAGATGAATTTCCTGAAATTAAGGCCAATACTACGCATGGCCCTATGAGTATCCCAGGTGATCTGAAAGGACATTGGTTTGTTTTGTTTAGTCATCCTGCGGATTTTACTCCTGTCTGCACTACAGAATTTGTAGCGTTTCAAAAGAGATATGATCAATTTGAAGAACTGGGCTGCAAATTAGTGGGAATGTCTGTCGATCAAGTTTTTTCCCATATTAAGTGGATTGAATGGATCAAAAATGAACTTGGAATTGAGATAAAATTTCCTGTGGTGGCTGCTAACGATGCCATTGCTAACAAACTAGGAATGTTACATCCCGGGAAAGGTACCAATACGGTTCGTGCTGTTTTCATCGTAGACCCAAGCAGCAAAGTTCGTCTGATTATGTACTATCCTCCAGAAGTGGGACGCAACATGGATGAAATTGTCCGAGCTGTGAAGGCACTCCAAATTTCTGATAAACAAGGAGCTGTTGCAGCGGGTTGGCCAGAAAATGAACTCATTAAAGATCGCATTATTGTTCCTCCACCCAACAACGAAAAAGATGCGCAAAAGCGAAAAGAGCAGTATGAATGCTATGACTGGTGGTTCTGCCACAAACCTCTAGAATAAATCGAAGAAACACAAAACTCGTGGCTTTTCATGAAAAGGGAGACTCATCAGTGAGTCTCCCTTTTTTTATTGTTTTCTACACAAAGACGTGTATACTGAACTAATTTCAATTCATAGACATCATGAATGAAATCCTTCCATTGTACATGGTTGTATCCATTTTGTTCGGAGGTAGTTTGATGTTGAATTGTAAGAAGTTGTCAATGCTCTTTGCTTTGTTTATCGGTCTTTTGGTAGGAGTAAATCTTCTTGGCGGGAAGATTATTGGTTTCTTTGGAATCTCTGCTTCGGTTGGAATTTTCATGGTACCCATTACTTTTTTAATCACTGATATGGTAGAGGAAGTCTACGGTAGAGAAACAGCAAACCAATTTGTCACGGGTGGAATCTTGGTTCTCGTCGTCATTTTCTTGTATACCCTTATTTTCACAGCGCTGCCAAGTC
>CAZOYI010000216.1:0-7820 GCA_964583965.1 uncultured Caldisericota bacterium | reverse complement strand
TCGTTACAGCCACTGATGTTGCAGGTAATGTCAATACGATGAATTTTGAAGTGATTGTACAAGAAAATGAAGAGCAGAGTTCTTTTCTTTACCAACACCCTATTTGTGTATGGTATGAAGGAATTTTGTAATAGTTTGTTATGCAAAATGATAGACAACAAACGATGGTTTTTGAAAGGAGAATTGGTATGAAGAAGTTAACAAGTGGGCTGATAGCACTTCTTATGTTTGCCAGTATTCTTCAAGTCGGTTTTCATTCTGTTCCTGCAAAAGCTGCTGAATCTCAAAATGCAGTTTTAATAGCTTCTAGATTTATTCCTGTAGGCTTTGAAAGGGATGGTACGGCTTTGGATCCAGGCATATTCTTTCCGTGGCAGAAGCCTGGTGAAACGTGTTGGGGGGCAGATGAGTATGGTATGCCAGATACAGAACTAGCTGTATTGTCACGCTATATTTATTCTGTACAAGAGCCTCTTATTGTTTCATCAGAAACTAACGTCAATAGTTATCAAAAGGGTCCCAATGAATATGCATTTGGTGATATTAATATCCCCGCTAGAATTGATCAACCTCATTTTGATGAACTAGGAAATCAACTCTATGACCAAGAAGGATTTCCCATTACGACAAATACTACTGTTCAACCAATACTTTGGACAGAGTTTTATTTGATGGTGGATCCAGCCAGTGGAAAATCCCAAGAATACAATCGCTGGTATGCAGTATATGATTCTGCTGGTCAGTTGTGGTTTGACAAAGATGGGTATTTTAACGATTGCCGATATTATGAATTTGCAGATCCATCCAATCTATATGACACATATGAAGTGCAGTTTGATCAAGAAAAGAACGACTTAGAAAAATTTTTATCTGCATTTCAGGAAAACAATACATGCCGAAATAACAAAAATTCCCTTGTGGATCCTATTGGAAGCAACAACACCCAGGGTCCTTATTTCTTAGATCCAGATCATCCAATGTACCGCGGTGAAATGGATGCTAACGGCGTAGCTCGAAATTACTTCTGGGATCGAGAAGGAACTGGACGTTATTTCCGCATTGGCTGGGTTGACATGCCAGATTTTCCCATTCTCCTTGACGAATTCGGTGTACGATCTCCATTGCCAGTTGTAGGGAATCAATCTACTCATGGCGAAACCAAAAAAGCTGATTGGGACGGTGCAGCCCAATATCCTTTGTACGATTTTTCCTATTGGGGATTGCCCTCCGATTTTGCCGACTCTATGGGATTACCTCGTAGTGTCAGTTGTGAAGGCGTTGAGCAAGTAGATTCATATGCGCAACCATATGATGACTACACTTGGTATTACACATCCAATCCTAATGATGATGGAAGCATGTATGTAAACGTTTATGACGAGTTACATGCCGACAACATAAATGCTTCTGGTAGTAGAATCAAGCCCGATCCTATCGATGACGGTGTTGATTATTATGCCAATGTCTCTGCATATCATCCTGGTGAATGGATATATCGAAAAGGAGTGGATACTCGTACAATGCCACCAACACCTAACAATGAATATACCGTCCAAGTCGGTGATTTCCGACTAACACCAGTCGCAGTACGCATGAATGATGGTAAAACATATTACAAATATGCTACTAATACCACCGTTAAAGAAGGCGACAAAGACGTTGATATCAGCTTATGGCGTTTTATCGCAAACTTTGAAGAAACCGGTCTATTTGCTGGAGAACGTACTGGTAAAGCCAATGACGAAATGCATACCGAAAATATCAACTCTTCCCGAGCAACCACGTGGGGTATGGATTTTGATTGGACTCTTTACGAATACGGCGAATGGATTTATAAAGAAGCTGGAACTACGGGACTTGGTGTTGTTTCTTATGGCGATTTCAGATTGTCCAATGTAAACAATCTGATCAATCCAATCACGAATGCTAGATATCCGAAACGCGGATATGTGAATGCTACCATGATTCCTGTACCTGCATATCCTGGTAGCATCACTAGCATACCCAGAATCTATGGTGATGTATTGTTACTCGGAGAAGTATTACATGGTGGTTGTAATGAGCCCACATACAATCTATCTGTTCAAACAGATGTATGGTCAGGTATTATGCCTAGCGTTACATCTGCTGCACTTCGTTCTCCGAATAAAGATATTCAAGGAGCTGCACAGTCAATTCAGAAGAATACTGTTCTAGATCCTACTGGTGAAGAATTCTTCGTTCCTGCCACTACATTCCAAAATATTAATTTAAAATACAGAGAATACATTGGCGTCGAAATTTTCAAAGATGATGGCGTATCCAATGATATCTGTGATTTAGATGAAACTCTCACAAGAGCAGAACGATATAACTTATTCCCATACAACCTCTCTGATGATCAAGAAGAAGGTATTGCTTGTGAAGAATATCTTGGTGCTGAAGATTCCATTATTACATCTCGTGACATTGGCAGAGTACTGACGCCTTTTCCGAGCGATATTATGTACTATGAGGGTTCTCAGAATCCTATTTATGGATGCCAAGAACCTATCTACAAAAATAAAAATAAAGTCGTTGACGGTTTCAGTAATCAAATTGTGAACGAAGGTGACATTCGACTCACAGATCGCATGATTACCAGAAGCAATCTTGTTACAGAGTACAAGGCTGGTTCAGTAGTTTCAGAAGGCGATCTGGATGTTGGCGATACCTTGTTCCATTTCTCCAAATTGGATATGTTCTATGATCAAGACTGGCCCAGCGAAAAGATTTTCAAAAATGGATCATACGATATTGGCGAAGATATTTATCACCTTGGAAACATGGAAATCGATCAAAAGCAATTCTTGCCTATCAATCACCAATTTTACATGGGATTAACAACCGGTTCTGGGACAGAACGATATTTTGACACCGTTCTGTATTATGATGCTGACGGAGATGGCAAGGCAAGCCCTGGGGATATTCGAGTTTTTGACCTTTCAGGCCGTTTCCCCAATGGATCTATTTTAACCGTGCATGATGCTGATTGTCCCACCACTTTATCTAGCTGGGACAACTATGATACCCTTTTATATTATCCTTTTGATGGATTAGTAGATATTTTTACTCTTGCTGAAGATTTCGACGTAAACAGGCCTGGTGCTACAATACCCGAATACAAATCCCTCTATGTAGATATGGATAATAGCTATGATCCGCTAGATCCTACTCCTGAAAAAACATGGTTAACCCCCGGAGACGTTCGATTAACATGGAGCTATACATATGCTCCCTTTACCGTAGTCCAACCTGAAGATTTTGATTATGAACATTACATTATTCCTGAAAGTCCACTTGGTTTAGGCGCTTGCGATGCAAATGTTCGCCTATGGGATCGTGTCGATCATAATGTTCTTATTTCCGATCCAGAAAACGACGATGCAATACTAAACGATGCTGTTTGGGGTATCGGTGAATTGTCTGCTCCTGATCCATCTGTGTACTTTGATGACATTATTGTCTTGATCAAGACCAAAAAAGATAATACACGCATGACCGATATTCAAATTGAAGACAATACGTATCTTTGTGGTTCTCTCATTGGAGAAAAGATACATTATTGGTGGAATCAAAATATTGTTCATGGCTTTACAGTTGGTAAAAATGGTGACTCCCGTTTTATTGATTGGGAAGTTTTTCCTTCTGACAAACTTGGCATGGAAGTTCACGTTACCGAAGAACTGAAAGTTGAACAAACTTCAACATTAAAGATTACCGTAGAACCACCACCCAGGCCAGGCTATTGGGATGGTAATGAATACATTCCCCAAGAAGAAGTGTATGTGTTTGTGAAAGATGTTGTTACAGGAAAAAATGTTTTTATTGACGAAGATTTCCGCGTATTAGACGGAGATCATCAAATGACCTCATTTGAGATAACTCCATACCGTGGATCTTGTTCTGTGAATGGTGAATACAAAGGGTTCAAAAGGTCTTACGAAGACGGACGATATGTGTTAAAAAGTTTTGATAATCGTTTACGTATCGTAGCTATACGGAACACCGGAGGTATTGACGATAGCATTCCTCCAGAAGTTTCTTTGTATGATCCTTTCTGGAAACAACACGACAACAAACTTTACTTTAATGGCCAAAATGAACTCGGTAGGCTTATTGGACATGCATATGGCAGTAAGCCTCAATCTACGCCTCCTTGGAACGACAACATTCCTCCTCTACTTCATACCAGCTATGATTGTTATACTAACATGACATATGTAGTAGGATCCGAAGATATGCGCTTTACTGCTAACAAAAAATGCGTTGGCGTTTTGGATCAGAAATTCCCCAACTTGTTTATAAATCTCATTGATGCAGATAATAAAAATGACGTGAATGATCCAGCAGATTTGCCTATCTCTACTGTAGCAGGTAAAGAAGTGGTTGCATTCTATAATGCAAACGGCGCAGGCATTGATTATATGTTCACTGGGTATATGGTAGAGCCACTAGATTCTTCTATAGCACGTGTTTACAACAATGATGATATGAGCGTTAATGATTCATATTACGACGATCTATCTTATTCTGAAAAGGTTATTGTACAAGTTAATGAAGACGGTACCTTTTGTTATTGGCATTGGGATGATATTGGACCTCACAAGGGTATTCTAGATCCAGACGATGACCTATGGGTGCCAAATCCACGTTATACCGGACCACTCCCAGTTGGTGGTGACGAATATGATATTGCCTACATGGAGCGAATACCTGGTTATATTCAAACTGTAAGTAGTCCACAAGTATTTGACAGCGATTGTTCCGAAGGTAAGTACCAATGCCACAATTGTGGAGGTAGTGATTTCCGTAACGATGGTTTGGTATCATACGGCGATCAATATGGTCCATTCAAAGTTGCTACTTTTGGTGTACCTGTGTATCTCCGCAACCATGGCGACACAAATTATTCCTCCTCCGATAGCGGTGGTGTAATCCCAGTAACTGTTATTCCACGTTCTGCAGCCACCAAACTTCAAGTGCAAGTGAAAACATTTAACCTTATATTTGATTACAACTCTGAAATCCAACATCCACCTTATTTTATTGAAGACGGCATCGTTTGCCCTCCCGGAATGTTTCAAGACGAAGTCTTCTTTGATATTATTGGAAATCCAGGAAGTGGTTTGCGACGTTACGAATCTTTGGGAGTAGACTATTGTGGCGTGAAATCGTTCAAGGTTTTGGCTCCTGATCCATACGTTAACTTTGCTGAAATGGCTATAGTTGACCATGCACTGCAAAACTCAGAAGTGAACTACACTTCCGGAACCGAAGAAAATCAACCAATTTCTAGCTTACCCCTACCTACGCCACAAATTCAGTCACCGTACAATCCAATCATCCAAGATGTGGGCAGAGACTGCAAGGGATATCCCGGCGGTCAAACACATACTGGTAGATTACGCGGTGGAGTTATTTCCAGCGGATACACCCGAACTACCGAAGACCACTCTGGATGGAATTCATATCCAGCCATATGGTGGTGGAAGTGGTATGATGATGTCGATATTAACAACTTCACTGATTTTAATAAATTGGGTACCGAATTCTTCCCTCTAACAGATTATGGACTATACTTCATCGTCAAAGACATTAATGGAAATCATCTCAGTTTTGACGAAAAAACCAGCCAAGACTTCCGTATTCGTCGCATGGAAATAACTGGACCGTTTGCTCAACCAAAGATATTCAATCAGGTGAAGCATACTGTTACACCGGAGTACGAATACAACAATGTCCGAAACGTACCTATCAGCTATGATTGGTCCGGAAAAATTGTTGTCGAACACTCCAATATGCAGGATTATGAGTATGATTATGGATATGATTGGACAGATAAAAACGGTGATTGGGATATTTCTCAACCCGACAATGAATTAACAAAGTATCCTAAAGAGAACGCTCAATTGCGCGATGGTGGACAACTTGACTTTCAAGGTCTCACAAATGTTTTCCGTTTTGAAGAAATCATTCCTATTTCTCGTGGAATCATTAACATAAAAGTTGTTCTATGGGATGGAACAGTCAAAATTTTCCAAGATTGTTGTGCTGAACCTCCAACCGATGGTATAGATGCACATGCATTGGAAATTGTTACTGAATCTGACCATGTTGTTGCGGACATAGATAACAAAGTGATTGCAACCATCAAAGAATACGAAATGATGCAGAGCACTGAAATGTGTAATGATGCCTTCGTTTTTGTATGGCAAGACCGCGGTGTTGCTACAAAGAACAGTAAATTGTTCAATGGTGCAGGCGATGGATGGGTAACCAATCCTCCCAGAAATACCGTAACTACTGAATTAAAAGAACAATATGATTGGGAAGAAGATCTAAACAACGATGGTAAGATTTCCTTCCGCGATTATGAAACTGAGATTATTGGAACATATGATATGGCTACCAATACTTGGGCTGGCGGATTGATTGATGCCAGAACCTTCCAACGAAACAATGGATTGTATGAATTCGATCTATCTGCTTCCAATGGGGCATTAATTAATACAATAGGTATTGATTTTGGTGGTCCCAACGACGAACCTGATCACGTCATCGGTGAAAATGAAACTCTTCCTATTATGATTACGGCATACAAGTATGGAGACGATGACAACGATCGTGCTTTCACGCCTCTGTATGGATTACCAGGAACCCCTCCCCAATATTCCCACGAAGTTTATCTTTCTGGACAGAAATTCCTTACGATTGAACCCGTATTTGACTTGTCTGTATCTATACAACCAAATCCTTTAACTGCGGGTGTAACTCCCGAACTCGTTGATCCTGTTTCGCCACTGTCATTCGTACTAACTGATCAAGAAGGAAACCCCGTTGACCTTTCTGTAGGAGTTTTAGATATCAAGGGCAATCGTGAAGTATTGGATGATCATATTTGGAATTTCTTGTTCAAAGATATTCATCCTGATCCATTACCTGAATATTATTGGTTGCGAACCGACCTTCACAATGATGACGAAACCCGAATATCCAATCGATACTTATATTCCACCTCTTCTGCTGCATTTCAACCTATCAAGATTGACTTCAGCCTTGCGAAAGATGGTAAATATGCTTTCAGGGGTTTCTGTGCAAACGATGAAGGAGAATTTGATGTAATCATTTACACTCCTGACCGTAAGCATGCAGCTAAAGCACAAGTTAATGTTGTATTGCCAACCGTCGAATATGAGATCGCAAATACTGAGGATCCCGGTTTAACAACCTATATGGTTCCAGGTGAACCTGATTTCGTATTAACAGCGGCGGATAACCGAATCTATCGAATTACAATTACTGCAAAGAATGCACAAGGTCTCTTGTTGAAAGGCGTAAGCAAGGGCGTTAGCACATGTGGTGGTGGTATTAAAAACACTGCTCGCTTTACTCCATACATGACCAGACCAGCATCCTTCGATTTTGATGAAAAAGATCGCAAACTTTTTGCAGATCATTTTATGCAGGACCTGTATCCCTATATTCCTTATCTTGGATTTGATTTCAACGATAACGCCAAGATCGATCGCACAGCTTCTGAGTTATGTCAAGTTGGTGGTTTTATCCACACCAAAAACCGTAATGATCAAGTCACCCTTGGACATGTATACTACAACACTACGCTTGTTCGATTTGACGAAGAAAGCATTTATGGTGGATGGGATATCGAACCAAATCGTGGCTTAGTACCCCCAGTAAAAGGTTGGGGTTTAGGTGCTATCTACAATAGCGCTCACAAAGGCGGCTACTTGTTTGCTGATATTGACCTGAACCAGAAACTAGACTACCACGATTCCCTT
>CAZOYI010000215.1:0-2519 GCA_964583965.1 uncultured Caldisericota bacterium | reverse complement strand
CTATATCTCCCGAGGCCGAGGAATTGTCATCCATCGCTCTACATGTCCGAATCTTCACACTCTCTTAGCAGAAGAAGGACGAATTGTCCCTGCAAGATGGAATCGGGAAGCAGAAGAAGAATCCTATTTTGAAACAGCCCTTGTGCTATTTGTAAACGACACACCCGGCACCCTTACTAAAATTTCCGAAGTCCTTACAAAGGAACATTTTCACGTATTGGAAATGAAAGCAAGCATCACTGGAAAAAATTTAGAAAAAATAACGCTTCGATTGGAAATTCGAGACAATTTTGAACTGCACCATATTATCGATACCCTTAGCAAACTTTCTATCGTAAAACAGGTGAAGCGCATATGATCCTCGTGATACAAAGAGTCCAAAAAGCATCTGTAATCGTTGAACAGAAAGAAGTTGCTTCCATTCAAAAAGGCATTTTGGCTTACGTAGGAATAGAAAAAGGGGACTCAGAAACTGACATCCTTCTTGCAGCAAAGAAGATGAGTGGGCTGCGCATTTTTGAAGATGGGGCAGGAAAAATGTCTCTGTCCGCCGCAGAAGATGATTCTTTTCTCTTAATCTCACAATTCACGTTGTGCGGTAGCATTCAAAAAGGTTTTCGACCCGATTTCACAAATGCCGAAAGGCCCGAGTATGCTAAGCAAATCTTTAATGAGCTTTGTAATACGCTACAGACAACATACCACCGGAAAGTTAAAACTGGCGTTTTTGGCGAAGATATGCAAATCCACTCCCAAGTGGACGGACCTGTCACCATATATTTCCAAACAAGGAAGGACCAATGAATATTTCTATTGAAGTGTATCCACCCATGTTAAACACAACCATTTATTTGGTTGAACAAAACTACTGTGTGCTCATCGATCCAGCTGATCCACAGGAATGCATTCACAAGCTTACAAAAAATCAGTGGTTACCTATTGGTATACTCCTCACTCATTCTCACTTTGATCATATCTCTGGTGTCAGTTCTATCCTTGAAAAATATCCCCAAACCCCTATCTATATTAATACTCTCGAAAAAGAAGCACTTTTTGAGCCCAAACTCAATTTAAGTGCTGCTTTTGAAAACCCTTTCTCTATACCCTCTCATTCAATAGTCAAATCTGTTCCATCCAACAAAAAACTCAAAATATCCCCTCCGGATACTGACATCACATTTCAATTCAGATGCCTGCATGTCCCAGGTCATTCTACAGGAAGCACTTTGTATGAATTTGTAGCCAATAACAACAAACTTGGAGAATCCACCTATCTTGCTACTGGTGATTTTCTCTTTGAGGGTACGATTGGACGAACTGACCTTGCTGGTGGATCAAGCGAACAAATACAGTCTTCATTGGAGAATTTTAGATCTAACTACAATTCCAGAATAGAGGAATCCATCATTATTATTCCTGGTCATGCAAGTAATATGATAAACACCACCACTACGCTGGAAAAAGAATTTCGTAACAATCCATATTTGTACAGAATGTAATAGAAATCCTTCCTGATTCATTTATTTTTCAAATCCTTACGGTATTGAGTAAAAAAATCCCACGTGGTATATTTATCAGTGTATAGTGTAATCATGTTAGATTGATCCGACTAGGGAGAAGCACATGGAACAAAACAATCCTTCTACTCAAAACGGCAACGTACAAAAAAGTACAAAAAAACAAAAAAAACCATTGCGCACCACCAAAAAGTGGATCGTGCTAGGTTTGATTATTGTACTTCTCGGTGTAGCAGAATTTGGATTTTGGAAAGGAGCTCACGTTGGTAGCTTGTGGAGAAACATTTCTCTGAAGATTTCCACCACATCTTGGCAGCGATCGTTGGATCGATTCAAAATTGAGAATCAAATCCAATCCCAGCTTCAAGACATGAGCACATTCCTTGAATCCGGCGATACAACCTCTGCTTTGCAATATGTTCACCCCGATCAAAAAGAGAAATATGCGCAAGCGTTTGCTACGTACCCAGACAGAATTCCAGCATTAGTTGAAGGCCTACGGTCTGCAAAAGTTGTTTTCATTAGCCCAAAATCAAATACATATGACGCTGACCGCATGGCAAGAGTGAAACTACAAATTCCACAGCAAGCAGGTTTATCATCAGAGGATGCCAATTTCTACCCCTCTACCATTACATGCATCCTATTTGAAGAAAAGTGGGTGATTGACGCATGAAAAAATCAAGAAAAATTTCTCCATCATCCTTCTTAGTTTGCTTTGTTTTGATATTCTCCATCGCATGGAGTAGCACAGTTTCTGTTGCATTTGCATGGGAACAGTATGCCCATCAAGAAATCAATGCGAAGGCCGTGGAAAAGTTCGAAGCATACGAAAAACAAGCAGACAAATATTTTAACAATCATGTCGATTTAAAAATCTGGACGAAATCTCCCAAAGTCATATCTTCTAGCAAAACATCGTATTATCATGAACAAATGTGGTCTACCTCAAGATCTTATCGTCACATTATCCATGGTGGATACTCTGCTGACGAACCTCAC
>CAZOYI010000214.1:0-2141 GCA_964583965.1 uncultured Caldisericota bacterium | reverse complement strand
TCTATGATAACAGCATACTTCTGTAAATTGAAGAATCGAGTTTCGGCTTTATTGTGATTTACATCTGTTCAATAACCATATTGTTGGATCATTCTAGCTTGTGAATTATCGTGCCTGAATTCTGACTTCAGTAAATTCTTGCATTTGCTAATAATAACAAGATTATGTGTACATGCAATTTCTCCAACCAGTAGTTAGAGTTTTTTATTGACATGGTTTATTGATTAGTAAGAGTTTTGTGTAAAAATAGGATGTTACTGATATAACAGTTGTCCGGTATTTCCGGACGACTGAATTATTTTGTAGCTCTCCTTTTTTAATCCGAAGTGTTTTCACAAGTGTGTCCATCAAAACTGTATAATCGGTTTTTGACTGATTAAGCAGTCTTTGCTTTACTGAAGAAGTTATGTTTTTTATGGATTTCAGAGTGTTGCCTCCAGATAAGGACGAATGATTCTATCAACTCTACATATTTTGGCATATTCAAGAATCTTTTTGTAGTCAGATTTCATTCTTATTCTGTAAAGTTTGAGTGATTCCAAGACAATATCCATTCCAATTTTGTTACGGAACTTGAAACAATCTGCCAATGTTTTTTCTGCATTGTATACTTTTACTTCAACTCCATCTGTTTGATGTTTTTCGATTCCAGCCAGAAACGATTCTTTCGAGAATTTATGAAATTGCACAGGTGGAAAATCGATTATTGCAGGCTTGCTGTCCTTTTGTATAGCTACAGAGACTTTACGAGGGATTTGAGTTGTGATTCCATGGAAAGATAGTGCTGAGATGAGACAAATTACAGAATTAGGGATTCTTGTAGCAACGATTACGAAATCAATATTTGAAATTGTTTCACCCTCACTAAGCTGATAAATGCCTCTGGAAATCTGTTCAATGTCTCCTGCATCACGCAACTGATAAAGAGTTCTAGGGTGTATTCCAGATTGAAGTGCATCGTATGTTTTAATGATTCCACCATTATCGCGAATAACCTTCTTAGCTTTATCAAGCGTATTCATTCCATTTCTATTTCTTGGCATGGATAGATAACTCCCTACATATAAACATATAGGGTAAATGATATCCATAAGAACTGTAAAGTCAAGTCTAATAGTCTTGAACTTGTGCGTGATTGAAATTTCTTGTTTGCAATTGATTTGCATTGGAAAACTATCTACAATACTTATTGGCTATTGTAAAAATAGACGATTGTGAAAATTAGAATTTTTTAAAATTGTGTTATTTTTGTGGGGGGATCGTTTATGTTGAGAAATAAACTGGTGGTTATTGGATTTGTATTGTTTGTTTTTGTTTGTTCATTCAGTGGATGCAACCGGGCTCTTTGGTCGATAGCACGTCCTGTTTTGCATATTGATAAGGGGCCGTTTATCCCTTTTACCCCTGTTGATTACGAGATTCCTAGCATTGATGATCCCGTGCATACGTGGACATATCATTGGCCAGAGAAATATGAACGCACATTAGAAGCTGTTTGTTCTCCTATGGTGGATGAAGATGGCAATACGTATTTTATTGGGAGAAATAGTTACCTGTATTCTTTGAATCCTGCTGGGGAAGTTCGCTGGAAGAAAAAGGGATTTTCTGATTCGATGGTTTTGACACAAGAAGGACTTGTGGCTCACACTCGGATGAATAGTTTGATCCATTTTGATTTTGAAGGCAACCGGAAGTGGGAAATTCAGGGATGCTGGGGTAGCATGTACGAACCCTTGCATTTAGCACCCAATGGTTATTTGCTCTTTAACGAGAGTAGATTTGTTGTGAATATTGATGCACAAGGAAGAACCAGATGGGTTTTGCCCACAGAAGATTCGTTATTTATGAATTGCTTTTTCGATGAAAACTCCAATGCTTATCTAACCTATTTTGATTCTTACGATGAGGATGACCCCAGAACCAAAGAAGGCCAAGAGAGTATTGAATACTATATGATTTCTGTATCGCCTGAAGGAGAAATGCGATGGAGAAAGACAATTTGTCATGACCGGAACTTTAATGATGATTTTTCACCCAAAGATGGCCGTATTCAAGATACATTTCTACTTGCTTTATCCACCTCGCCACTTCATAAAGGCCAGGATGATTTGTTTGATGATGTACGCAGACGCCCCAAGGTG
>CAZOYI010000213.1:0-1936 GCA_964583965.1 uncultured Caldisericota bacterium | reverse complement strand
CGCTCCTGGTTATGATCGGACATTCAATGGAAATCAAGATGCTTTTGTCGTGAAACTAAACCCATCTGGTACTCAAATTCTGTATTCTACATACTTGGGGGGAAAAAAACAAGAATATAGTAGTGGTATTGCAGTTGATTCTTCAGGAAATGTGTATGTAACAGGGTATACACAAAGTTCAGATTTTCCCATGGAAACATTTGTAGGCGGTTCTCCAGCTCCGGGTTATTCCCAGATCCTTAGTGGTGGAGGGGATGCTTTTGTTGTGAAACTTTCATTAGATGATTCTTCATCGCCACCTCCCCCCAAACCTCCTGATCCTCCCGAGAATCCACCACCCACGGATACCCAAGACTATCCCATTCTTCTAGTGCATGGTTGGCAAATGGTGTTGTATAACCCCCTTGAAATATGGCAAACGTATATACATAAGGTAACAGGAAGAGAGTTAAAATTTGATCAGCAGGATGCAATATCTAAAGCAGAAAGAATATCTGCAATAACTCCTATGCTTGTTCAAGATGACACCTTTAATCAAAATCACTATGTCTACAAAATAAGTCCAATGAATGGAAACTATCGGGCTGTTTTTGTAAGTGATTATAATAGCATCTTATTGAATCCTACCGATCCGATTCACAGCAAAAGATTTGTCACAATTGATGATTTAAAATTCTACGCAGATTGTCTAAAAAAGGAGATTGATGTAATCAAATCATCAACCGGATATAACAAAGTTCAGATTATCGCCCATAGCATGGGTGGTTTGGTTGCTAGAACCTATATTGAGTCAGAAGATTTCGATTGTGATTATGCAAAGCACGTTTATCCTTTGGGTACTCATCGAATGACACTGCCGACATATTCAAACGATGTGTATCGCTTAATCATGATTGGCACTCCTAATCATGGAACACAAATGGCAAAAATTTTGACCAATAGCTCAAAATGCATTACGATCACATTGCAATCAATTCCAGCCAATACAATCATTGCACTGGCTAACCAAATTTCAGAACAGATAATCAGGGACAAATTATATGATGGAATCAATAAACATCTCCCTTTCGATATGCTAGGCTTTTCATTCCTGGAATATGCTGTAAAAAATTTATGTTGTATTGGACAAATGGATACAAGTTCGGATTTCTTAAAAATACTGAACTATAATATGGATACTTCGTGGAATTTAAGCAATACAGACCTACTCCAAAACGGAGTGTACTATCATTTAATTGGCGGGATTATACCAAGATATGAGTGCAATCTATTGCTTTTACCCAAGTATATTGCAAATTGTTACACATCGACCCAAGATCAAATTGAGGAAAAACTTAAAAAGGACGAAAATCTTGAGAATCTTGTATTCTACGATGATGGATTGGTTCCGGGAAATAGCGTAAGAATCTACAATACTACTAAGCAAAGGCAGCAATATGACAATTTAAACCATTTGTATGTTCATGCAGACCATAGTCAGTTAATCCGGAATGATAAAATTTGGACTGTAGTGAAACAAATAATGGGAGGTGTACATGAAAAAATAAATATAAGTGATCACTGGAAATTATATAATGAAGACTTCGAAGCAAAAAAGCTGTATAAAGTACAAAGTGCTGTCGTATTCAGTCCAGTCCTCCTAACCATGAATTCTGGAAACGAATCGATCACATTTGATTTACAAAACTCCACAGAAGATGCATTTGTAGATTATTTAAATGGAACGATTCAGTGGTTGAATCCACCCAGCTCCGATATTACTTATAAATTAGAAGGATATGAAGAGGGCACCTATGGTGTTAGATTTACATCCACAAAGTTAACGGATAATGATGTTGAAGCAGTTGTTTTTGAAACTCACGGTTTGCCGACAACCGTTGGACAAATTGATAGAGTTCAAATTGATTGGAATTCAAAAGAATACACATTTACAAGT